>JAFBAS010000057.1 GCA_019247605.1 Hyphomicrobiales bacterium | reverse complement strand
GCCAATGAAGGATCGCCGCAGTTGTCGAACATCGGTTGCGATTCATTATAGAAGGTTTGCTGTTGCGCCAGGGCTGCGGTCGCCGTGATCGAACCTGCAATGCCTAAAGCAAGGATGAACCGATCCAATCTCCGCATGGTGTCCTCTCCTCGTTTTATTATTGTTGAAACCTCTCTCGGCCGTGCGTTACCGTCGTATTGGCAGAAGCTGATGAGCCCTCATTACGCCGATGCTTCGGGCCGTTGCTGTATGACCGTAGCACGCCTCGTTTTGGCGGTTAAGATGCGTTCGGCGCCCTCTACAGTTTTTCCATGGACTCATTTAAATGAAGGCGCCACCAATATTTGGCTTTTGTTTTGTTCCCACCCGAAGCATTGCATTCAGGCTCCTCCCCCGCGATGTAGTCGCGGCGAGGGCTGGGGTGGGGCGTTGCCGCGACAAAAGCGGTTGCGGTTTTCCGGCTCCCAATGCCTTCCATCGCGCTTGCCTCCACATTAACGTCCGTCATCAGCGCCCCCACCTGTATTCTCCCCGCGGCGACTTCGCCGTACGGGGAAAGAGGTGGAAACGTCGGCCTGCACGGCGGTAGGGACGATACGGCGACCCCGCCATCGAAGCTCGCGCCTGAACGCGGATGCGCTCAGCGCCGCTCGTCGGAAAAGAGAAGCTCGGGGTCAGGAGTGTAGCGGGCGAGCCTTTCGCGATCGAGATTGACGCCCAAGCCGGGGGTCATGGGGATCGGCAGGTAGCCTTCTGGGTCGAGGGTGGGAGGCTCGGTGGTGATGTCGTCGACATACGGGCTGCCGCCGATGAACTCGACGAGATCCGTCAAAGGCATGGCCGCCGCGAGCTGCAGGTCGGCGGCAAGGCCCACGGCAGTGTTCCAGCCGTGACCTACGTATTTCACACCGAAATCATCGGCCAGCCACGCAATGCGGCGCTGTTCGCTGATGCCGCCCACTTTGGTGACATCAGGCTGCACGATGTCGAGCGCGCCTCGAGCCAGCCAGGGCAAGAACGTCTGCCGGCGCGTCAGCACTTCACCCCCGGCGATCGGAACGGGGCTGGCGCGGCGCAACTCGCGGTAATCGTCAATTGCATCTGGACGGAGCGGCTCTTCGAACCAGCCGGCATCATAATCGTCGAGCATTTCTGCGGTTCGGAGGGCCCATTTCAGCCCGTGCGGCCAATGGGCATCGCTCGCACCTGCGTCGACAAAAAGCTTGGCCCCCGGCCCGATGGCCTCGCGCGCAGCTCTGACGATCGCTTCATCGAGCTTTGTATCCAGCGCTCGGCCAAACGGCCCCCAACCGATCTTGAAAGCGCGAAAGCCACTTTCGTGCATGGCACGCAGCGTGTCCGCTAGAGGTGCGGGTTCCTGCATGAGAAGGGAGCAATAGGGTTGCACGCGCTGACGGTAGATGCCGCCGAGCAAACGACCCACGGGCTGTGCGGTCACCTTGCCCAAGATGTCCCAAAGCGCGATGTCGATGCCGCTGATCGCGTGTGTCAGCGTTCCACCGCGGCCCATCCAGAAACTGTTCTGGTTCAATTTCTCAGCGACGCGTTCGGGATCGAGCGCGTTCTCTCCCTCGAAGAGAGGCCGCAGGACGTCGATCGCTGCTTGTACCAGCCGGCCGTCGCTGAAGACACTTCCATGGCCTGTGACGCCCGCATCCGTGTGCACCGCGATGAGGGCATGGACGGAATCCTCGGGTTTGATTTCGCTCGACCAGCCGCCCTTGGGGCTAGCTCCGAACAAAGGCGCGGCGACGACCGATGTTATCTTCACGCTTTGCATGCTTCGCTCCGTCTTCCGCCCACCTGTCCCTATGCTGCATCGTGGGCCCGTTTTGGATCAACCGGATCCAGGCCAGCGGCAACATACAGCCAATGCGCTCCGCCGCTTGAGGCCGTCAGCCCGAACCGAGGACCGCCGCGATCACGGACGAGGGGCGCGGCCTTGGAGAGAAGCGGCCTTGGAGAGAAACTGAGTTTATGCTGTTGAGACTTTGGCCAATGCTGTTGGCATTTCGGCTATGATGCTCGCCGCGAAAAGAAGCGCACCGGGCAAGCGCACGAATTGAAAGTCGAGCGATGAAAATAGAAGCCGTCGATTTCTTCTATCTTGCAATGCCGCAAATCACGACTGAGGCGGATGGAAGCCAGGATGCGTTGCTGGTTCGCGTGGCCGGAGGCGGACATGTGGGTTGGGGCGAGTGTGAAGCCTCCCCACTCGTGTCGATCGCCGCCTTCGTCTGCCCGATGTCGCACGGAGTGTGTCGCCCGGTCGGTGCAGCGGTGCTCGGCGAGACGCTCGATGGTCCGGCCGATATCGCGCGCATCACTGCAAGGGTCGCTTACGACAGCATGGACCTGCTGCAGGCACCTCACACCTTCTCCGGGGTGGAAATGGCTTTGTGGGATCTGCTCGGCAAAAAGACCTCGGAGCCGGTCTGGCGGCTTCTGGGGTATCGGCGCTCCTTCAGTAAACAAGCCTACGCATCGCAATTGTTCGGCGACACATCTCAGCAAACTTTCGAACGTGCGCAATCGGCCCGCGCCGCCGGTTTTTCGGCCGTGAAGTTCGGTTGGGGGCCGATCGGGCGCACTGATCGGCAGGCCGATCGGGAGCAATTTCAGGCGGCTCGCGAGGGCCTCGGCCGCGAGGCTACTCTCCTCGTCGATGTTGGACAGATCTGGAAGGACGATGTCGAGGCCGCGGCAGCACGTCTTTCGGATCTGGAGGCCGCTGACGCGCTTTGGCTCGAGGAGCCCTTCAGCGCCGGTGCGCTTTCGGCTTACGCAGCACTTGCCAAACGCAGTCCCAAGGTCAAGCTTGCCGGCGGCGAAGCAGCCCACAACGTCGCGATGGCGGAGCATCTGATGCTCTATGGTGGCGTGGGTTTCATTCAAATCGACAGCGGCCGCATTGGGGGGATCGCACCCTCGAAGAAGGTCGCGGACTATGCTGTCGCCCGCGGCATCACGTTCGTCAATCACACCTTCACTTCGCACCTCGCGCTCAGCGCCTCGCTCCAGGCCTATGCCGGGCTCGAAAACCATCGCCTGTGCGAGTTTCCGTTTGCACCCAAACCGCTGGCCTACGAAATGACTGCCGACCACTTCTCAGCGGACGGCAGTGGCGAAGTGACGGCTCCGGACCGGCCAGGGCTCGGCATCGAAATCGATGTGCCGAAGCTTCGGCCCTACCTTCAAAAGGTGGAGATCACCGTGAACGACCAAATCCTTTACCAAACCCCCGATCTCGTGACCTGAGGATCGCGAGCGAGTCCCGGGCTGGCGGGCTCACCTCTTCGGCCTTCTCCGCGGTTCATCATATCCACCAATACGAGCGCTTTGACCCTCGCGTGATCAGAACTACTGCGTTCTACAGTCCCGCAAGGACTATCTCGTCACTCGACATGTCGATGAGGCTTGCGTGGCAGCACATCGGAGCGCAGAATGTTCGAGTGTCGACGCTCGGAGCAAAGGGAGGGACGTGATGGCGTGGCGAGCAGCAAGGTTCGTGCACTGGGCTCTTCTGACTTTCGCACTCGCCACTGCCCCGGTGGTCCTCGCGCAAACATCCGTGCCTGAACCCGGCAAGAGCAAGAAGATCGATGAAATAAAAAAACGAGGCGTGCTCCGCGCCGCCGCTATCGGCGAGTTCCCCTGGCTACCGGAAAACACCAGCGGGACGGGACCGCAATTCTCAGGTCCGGCTTGGCTTCTCGCAAACTCGATAGCAGAGCGTCTCGGCGTAAAGCTGGAGATCGTCCCGGTCAGCCACGAGACCAAGGTGCCGATTTTGGCTACCGGTCAGGCCGACATTACAATCGCCCCTTTGACGATTACTCCGGCACGCCAAAAGGTCGTGGATTTCGTTCCCTATTCCGGATCGAGCCTCTGCTTCTTCGGGCTCGCGAGCAATCCAAAGCTGCAAAAGGCAAAAACGGTCGACGATCTCGACGACCCCGATATTACGATGGCCTACTTCACCGGAACTCCGCCCGAGACATGGGCCCCGACTCGATTTAAGCAGCTGAAATATCGTGCGGTGACGGGCTCGGGCGCGAACGCTCCCGTCGAGGAGATCATCTCGAAGCGCGCCGACATTGCGCCGATCGATAATGTGGCCTGGCCGAACCTCAATGTTTCCGTCAAAGGCCTGACTGTGTTCCCGAAGGGCGATGACTGTCTGAAGAGCAAGGAAATGGAAGCCAAGACGGCCATGGCTATCGACAAAGGGGATCCGGTTTTCCTCGCCTGGCTCACATCGGTCGAGCAAGAGATGCAGCCGAAGCTTGAAGCCGAAGAGCTGGGCATCCTCAAGAGCGTGAAAGCGCCATCGCAGTAAGGCGTAATCACGATTTCACAGAGCAATCAATCTAAGGCGAGAGACGCTTCCGCGTCTGTCGCCTAGGCAAGCGTTGGTCGGCTCGAGCTTGGAGCCACGCGCCCTGGTTTGTGCTCCGGAGATCAGATGGGCCGCCGGGTTGCGGCCCCCGAGGACAGAACCGCCATGGATGTCGATATTTCGCCCCTTATCGAAAACTGGCAATTCATCCTGACCGGACTTGGGTTCACCCTTTCGCTCAGCGGCTTGTCGATCGTGCTCGGGGTTGGCATCGGCCTCGTTTGCGGCGTCATGCGCACCTATGGCGGGAGTCTGCTCGACACCGCGATCGGTCTCTACGTCGACCTTCTTCGTTCCATCCCCGTACTTGCGATCCTGGTGTGGACTTATTTTGCCTTTCCTCTGGTAATTGGTGAATCACTTACCCCCTTCAGCGGCGGCGTGCTCGCGCTCGGCGTTCATCTCGGCGCCTATGTCACGGAGGTTATCCGCGCGGGCCTCACTTCCATCCGTCCCGGGCAGATGCGAGCGGCGCTTGCGCTGGGCATGTCGCCGCTCCAGGCGATCCGCACGATAATATTGCCGCAAGCTCTCATCCGCATGTTGCCGCCGCTCGGTTCACTCATCGTGATTGCCGTGAAGGACAGTGCCATTGCCTCGGTGATCGCCGTACCGGAGCTTCTCCGTCAGTCCCAGGTACTCGCCGGGAAGACTTTTCGCCCGTTTGAAATCTACACCGCTGCAATGCTCATCTATTTCTTGATCTGCTATCCCACCGCGCGGACCATCGACCAGATTTATCGCCGTTTTGCTCCGCTTGGAGCGTCGTAAACACCAGAAGTAGCGGGGAAACACGGCGTGACGTTTGACTGGTCGGTCGTCTGGGACAATCGTTGGCGCCTCATCAGCGGCGCGGAAATGACGATCGTCCTCACCGCCACGACGATGGCGGTGGCCTTGCCGGGCGGGCTGCTTCTTGCGCTCCTGAGGCTTTCCCCTTTCCGCGTGGTGCGGAGCTTTACAACCGGGATCGTGGAGTTTTTTCGCGCGACCCCGCTGATCTTACAGATTTATTGGATATTCTACGTTCTTCCTGCTGCATTCGATATAAGGTTGTCGGAATTCGCGACCGCATTGCTCGGTCTCAGCCTCAACGTATCGTCCTTCAATTCTGAAACTTTTCGCGCCGGCATTCAGTCGATTCGTCCGGGACAGTGGAACGCGGCTCTGGCGCTCGGCATGAGCAAGCCTCAGGTCCTGCATAAGATCATTCTGCCTCAGGCAATGCTGCGTGTGCTGCCGGCCTTGGCCAGCACCTGGGTCTCGCTGTTCAAGGATACGTCGCTGGTCTCCATCATCGCGGTCGCCGATCTCAGCTACGTTGCCCTCAAGATCCGGTCCGAAACCTACCGCGTGCTGGAGGTCCTCACCGCGATGGCAGCGCTATATTGTTTGATGGGCTATCCTCAAGCGAAGCTGGTCGATTGGTTGCATCGCCGCCTGAAAGTGGCCGAATGATTACCAGGGCCGCCACCGTGGAGCGTCCGCGAATTGGGAGCGGCGCCGCGCCGATTCTGAGGTTCGAGGGTGTGTGCAAGCGCTACGGACCGCTCGAGGCGCTCGCGGGCGTCACTTTCCAAGTGAACCGCGGAGAGGTGGTTTGCCTCATCGGGCCGAGCGGGTCTGGCAAATCGACGCTGCTGCGCTGCGCCAACGCGCTCGAATCCATCGACGGGGGTCGCGTTATATTGGATGGAGTCGACGTCCACGATCGGCGCACTGACGCGCGCAAGCTGCGTCGTCGCATGGGAATGGTATTCCAAAACTTTGAGTTGTTTCCGCATTTGACGGTGCTCCGCAACGTGGCCGTCGGACCGACCACCGTACTGGGCATGTCGCCTCCAAAGGCCGCGGAGCGAGCAATGGAGCTGCTGCGCAAAGTCGGCCTTGCTGAGAAAGCATCGCAGCATCCCGCCGCGCTCTCGGGCGGCCAGCAGCAGCGGGTGGCCATTGCCCGGGCGCTCGCCATGCAGCCGGACGTCATGCTGTTCGACGAACCGACCTCGGCTCTTGATCCGGAAACCATCGGCGAGGTGCTGAGCGTGATGAAGCGCCTCGCCGATGAGGGAATGACAATGGTGGTGGTCACACATGAAATGGACTTCGCCAAGCGCGTCGGCAGCTGGATCGTCGTTTTCGACCATGGGAAGGTCGTCGAACAGGGGCCTCCGCGACAGGTCTTCGAGGAGCCTACGGTGCAGCGGACCCGCGATTTCCTGAGCCATCTGGGGTGGCACGGCGAGAGCCTCGCGGCTTCTGATCTGTTGGTGCACTCACCTTCGAATACCCCATGAGCACGGACCTGAGGATCGATCGAGTTCGAGTTTACGCCGTTGGCCCGCAGGCCCCCCGCTACGCGTGGGCAGAGGGCATGAACGAGCAGTTCATGACCAACAACATTATAAGATTGAGCACGCGCGACGGGCTGGAGGGTTTTGCCGCGGCAGCCTCCTTTTCCGAAGGCGGTTTCGATTTTTCGGTCGTCGAGACGATACGACACCTCGCGCCACTTGTTATCGGGGTCAGCGCGCATGATCGGGAAGCCTTTTGGCATCGGCTGAGGAATTACAATATTCCGCAGGCACCGCAGGCGCATTCAGCGATCGACATCGCGCTTTGGGATCTGGCTGCGAAGTCGGTCGGCTTGCCCCTTTATCGCATGCTCGGCGGCCACCGCTCTCGTATCCTGTCCTATGCCAGCACGCCGCTCCTGCAAGATGTGGAGGCCTATCTCGCGTTTATGGCGGACCTGCATACCGCCGGCTTCCGAGCCATCAAGTTCCATAGCTGGTGCCGTCCGCGACAGGATCTGGCCCTGGCTCGCGCGGCCCATGACCGGTTCGGAGCTCGACTCGCCCTGATGCTTGACGTTGAGCAGCGTTATACCCGAGAGGAAGCACTGTCGGTAGCCCGCGCTCTCGAGGAGCTCGATTTCCATTGGTTCGAGGCGCCGCTTATCGACACCGATCTGATCGGTTATCGCGAGCTTCGCCGGCGTGCGGCTGTTCCCATTCTTCCGGCGGGGAACTGGCTGCTTGATTCCCACCTCATTGGCTTGGGCATTGGCCTCGACGCGTGGAGCAGCGTCCGCGTCGACGCCACCATCGCCGGTGGGATCACATCCACGCTGAAGATCATGGCGCTGGCCGAAGCGGCGGGGATGACCTGCGAGCTGCAGTGCTGGGGCTATACGCTGACCCAGGCGGCCAATTTGCACCTGATGCTCGCTCGACCCAACTGCCGCTATTTCGAGCAGCCGGTGCCTTACGCCGCGTTCGAAGCTGGGTCGCTTGACGTGATCCGGACGGACGCCGAGGGTTACGTCCATGCACCCCCTGGGGACGGACTTGGAATCCGTCTTGATTGGCCGGAAATCGAGTCGGCAAGTCTCATCAGCTATGAGCTGAGCACAAGCGCTGACGCAGTCGCGATCTCGGGAAAAATGGCACGATGAAAATCACCGGCATCGACTGCCATGTTCTCTTGGCGCCCAATTACGACAAGTCGCTGACCTCGTCGGCTCAAGACAGCTTCATCGTTGCGATTCACACCGACGAAGGGATTTCCGGTTTCGGGGAAAGCGACGTCAATCCGTGGATTGCAAAGGCTTGCATCGAGGCGCCGGGCACGCACACGATGAGCCTCTCGTTGCGCGACATCCTCATCGGCGCTGATCCTCGCCGCATCGAGGATTTGTGGCAGAGAATGTATGTCGGTACCTGCATGCATGGTCGCCGGGGCGCCGGAATCCATGCAATGGGCGCCATCGAGATGGCTCTTTGGGACATCAAGGGGAAGCTCGAGAACAAACCCGTCTACGAATTGCTGGGCGGGGCGCAACAGGCGTCCATCGTGCCTTACGCTTCGCTGCAACCTTCGGGGCACAGCTTTGCCGAGTACCGCGATTCTCTTTGCGCCTGGGCGCAGCGCGCGCGGGAACTCGGCTTCAAGGCGGTCAAGGCCGAGGTCACGATGGCCGGCCCTTACGCTCATAGCGGGCTCAATGAACGTTTTGACCGGCATACCGAGGTCGTTGCGGCCGTGCGCAAGAGCCTGGGTCCCGAGATCACACTGATGGTCGATGTTCAATACATGTGGAAGGATGCGGCAACGGCGATCGAAACCGTCGGGCAATGGCAGGAGTTCGACCTGTTCTTTCTCGAGACTCCGATCTGGGTCGATAACCTCGACGAGTATGCGCACTTGCATGAAATGGCGCCCATGAAGCTTGCGGCCGGCGAGTGGCTGGCGACGCACTGGGAATTTGAAGAGTTGATCGAGCGCGGAAAAATCGACGTCGCTCAGCCGGACATTGGGCGCGTTGGCGGGTTTATCGAAGCCAAGAAAGTATGCGACCTCGCTGCAGCGCATGGGCGCATCATCGTGCCGCATTGCTGGAAAACAGGCCTGTCGGTGACGGCCACTGCGCATCTTGCTTTCAACACGCCACATTGCGCCTTCGTGGAGTATCTACCGCCCCATCTTTGCCTCGAGACCTTGCGCCGTGAGCTGGTTCAGGAAGGCTTTGAATTCAGGGATGGCCGCATCCAGCCGCCGCAACGGCCAGGTCTCGGTATCGAGATCAACGATGACGTCTTGCGTCGCTTCAAGGTAGCGTGAGGGTGATCCAACCATGATCGGGCACGCAGACCGTTTTTCGCTTCAAAATAAAGTAGCCCTCATTCTCGGAGGCTCGAGCGGTATCGGGCGGGAGATCGCGTTCGCCTTCCATGCTGCCGGCGCCGTTGTCGTCCCGGTCGGAAAGACGAGTTCCAAAATTGCCGAGGTGAACGCCGCGCTTGCTGCACGCGGCGCCCGGCACAAGGGCTACTGTGCCGATGTTACCGACCCGGCAGGGCTCACCGGAGTCATCGATGGGACGATTGCGGCATGCGGCCGTATCGATGTGCTGGTCAACTCGCAGGGCGTCACCATCCTCAAGCCGGCCGAATCCTTCGCCCGCGCGGATTACGACCTGATCCTCGCGACTAACCTCACCAGCGTGTTCTTTGCGTGTACGCAGGTTGGAAAACACATGCTGGAGCGCGGCTCGGGCAGCATCATCAACATTGCCTCGATCGCGGCTCTGCGCGGTTTTCAGAGAAGCGCGCCCTATACGGTAAGCAAGCATGGAGTGCTCGGCCTTACGCGCACGCTCGGTGCGGAGTGGGCTGCGCGCGGCGTCAGGGTGAATGCCATTTCGCCTGGGTTCTTCATGACACCGCTCAACGAAGGCAAGATGTCATCGCAGCGAAAGGAAATGGCCATGCGGCGCACGCCGATGCATCGCTTCGGCCAGCTCGAGGAGCTCGTCGGCGCCGCCATATATCTCGCCTCACCGTCAGCAACATTCGTGACGGGCCAGTCGATCGCGGTCGATGGGGGTTTTTTGGCAGCGGGACTCGACGGGGTCGGGTAGAAACCTTCGAGCAACGGATTCGGTGAATTCAGCACCGGCGCCCATGGCCGGCCAAACGCATTCAAAGCGGATTTGCCCGTTTTGAACTTCTGAAGCGGGCGTTCCTTTACAATGAGCTGATCGGGCGACCGAGTCCGTCCGGCTTCGCACCGACGGCATCGCTGAGAATAGGGTTGGCCTTGTCTCTTGCCTTTGCTTCAAAGAACATGGCGTCTGCCGCATTCATCCGGTAAGGTTGGCAAGTGTATTGATTGCGTTGAGTAGCCGCGTCTCGGCCACAACGCGAAGGGTCGCGTAGCCCGAGCCAGCATGTGGGTGTTACGCTGATCCGCAAATCACGCACCGCTGGAAGTCGCTCGGCTCCGCATGGAGAAAACGACTTCGAGCAGACGGAGCGGAAAGATGTCAAAGAAACAGCTTGATCGTGTAAAACAAAAAGGAATTGAAGAAGCCAAGAAATTCCTGTGGATATTTGTATATCTTTTCATATTACTTAGTTTGTTCGCCGCACATAAGGCAATCATACTAGGAGAAAACTCATATTTCTATCATGGGGGATTTGCCCTCATCAACGCCTTTGTGCTCGCAAAGGTCATTTTGATAGCAGGAATGTTTGATTGGGGCAGCGGTTTGAAGGAGAAGCCGTTGATCCACGTAATAGTTTTCAACTCAGCCGTGTTTTCCGTAGTGTTGATGTCGTTTCACATTCTTGAGGAGATGCTGGTGGGAATGTGGCACGGCAAGACTGCGTTCGCAAGCATCCCCACGTTTGGCAGCGGAGGCCTGGAAAGCATTCTTGTCGTCGGAGTAATAATGTTCTTGGTGTTGATGCCATTCTTTGCTTTAAAGGAAATCGGCGTCCAGATGGGCAACAACAGCTTATACGAGCTATTCTTCGTTCGGAGGATCAGGTACGTTCCACAAAATGGAACTCGCCCAGAGGACAAGACTGCACTTCAGGGTAATACCGTCTCGATGCGAGCTTCCATGAGGGAGGACATTCCATGAAACATGCGGTGCTCGCCGGCCTTGCCGCTCTTCTGCTGACGTTTCTTGCCGAAGTTCCTTCAGCCAACGCGGTCGTCTGCGCACGGGGCGTGGCACGCGCCGGCTGCGCTGGCCCCCATGGCGCCGTGGTCGCCAGAAGGCCAGTCGTTGCGCCTCACTGCGTCATCCGCGCCGGAGTGCGGGTCTGCAGGTAGCAACTGACAGAGCCGAGCCATGTCGCCGACGATGTCCCGTATAGCGCGGCTCGGATAGGAGCGCCGACGGCGCGCCGCCGCACCGGTTTCAGTTACTTTCACGGGCGCAGTCGCCCCAAACAGGGAGCTCCAGGATGAAGTTCGTTATCCCGCTTTGTGCGGTGACCCTGCTCGGTGCAGGTGTCGCGCAGGCGCAGGTCGAGTTGAATACCTACGAGGACGCCAAGGGCAACCTCGATGTGCAGAAGCTGAGCTGCGCGCAACTGGCCGGCACCTTCCAGGAAGACGCCGACTTCCTCACGGTCTGGTACAGCGGCTGGTACAACGGCTTGGCGAATTACAGCAAGATGAAGGTCGATCGCGCCAAGGAGCTCGAGCATCGCGTGATCGTCTATTGCAAGGCCCATCCCGACGTGAAGGTCATCAAGGCGATGGACATCAACATCAAGCAGATGCGCAAGGAAGCGGGCATCAAGGTCGAAGACGAGAAATAGGAAGCCCGGCTGGGACGTGATCTTATTTCACGAAAAATGAAAGCTCGTCAGCCCGCGAGGGGATGTTCAATAATCATGATCGGAGGGAAGGCAATGTGCACCCCAACAACCACACATCGGGGCGAAATCTTCAGAGCGCGGGGCCGAAGTGAAATGCGCGTGGCGCTTGTCGCCGCGGCCACATTGATGGCTTCGGTGTCCTCCTCGACGGCGCAGGTCGAGCTGAAAACCTACGCTGACGAGAAGGGCTATCTCAACGTGCGGGCGTTGACCTGCGCGCAGCTCGCCGGCACGTTTCAAGAGGACGCTGATTTCCTCGGCGTCTGGTACAGCGGTTGGTGGAACGGCCACCTGAAGCGGCACTCCATCAACGTCGATCGCACAAAGCAGGGCATCCACGAAGTTATCGTCTACTGCAAGGCGCATCCCGACGTGAAGGTCATCGACGCGGTCGACGCATATGTAAAGAAAGTTCAGTCAGGCGGCCAGTAGCGGGGTCCGCCCTATCCGTCTGCACCTTGGCTTGCCCCAGTCCCGAAAGGCGTGGATGCCCGCCCGAGTGAGGGCATGACGAGGGTGAGGGAGGTATCCGTCGTGCCCGGCCCTGGGCCGGGATCCACGCTTTCATCCTCGCCATCGTGAAGAACGCAACAGGCGAGACAAGAACGCCGCGGCCGCGCAGAGCAAGGCGGCGAGGGACGGCTCGTCTTCGCCGGCATGGTCCTCGGAGACGACTCGCGACCCCGACTGCCAGCTAGGGCGGCCTCTCAGCACCAAGGTGGCTTTGTCACCGCCGTCCGTATTTGCCGAAGGGGCTGTTCAGGCGCTCGAGCTTGCGGGCTTTGCGCGCCGCGTATCTGGCGTCCCGCTCAGCCTTCTTCTCCTCCTCGAGCGCGGCCTTCCAGGCGGCGGCCTCGGCGCGCTCGCGCGCTTCGCGCGCCTCGCGCTCGGTTTTTTCGGCCGCTTCCCTGGCCTCACGCTCGGCGCGCTCGGCTGCCTCTCGGGCTTCCTTGGTCGCCTTGCGCTCGGCTATGCGGGCCTCACGGGCCCGTGCAATCTCGAGGCGCTCGGCCTGTTTCTTGACGAGTTCCGGATCGTCGCCGCTCAACTTGGCGCGGAACCGCTCGAGCACCGCCTGCTTTGCGGACGCCGCGGCGCTCAATCGCTCATCGAAATCGGGATGCTGAAAACTTGCCATCTGTCTCCGTCTCTGAATCACTCGAAGCTTGGTCGTCTCGACTGCGCGTCGAGACCTTCGATGTCGAGGCCTTCTGTCTCGAGGCCTCAAGTGCCTCTCGTTCAAGGATTTTGATGGGGCGGATGGCCCCGACGCACAAATGTTGAGGCAAGAGCGTCTCGTCAAGTCTTTTCCTTGCAGAGCTGATCTGAGGAAAACCCGTAACCGACTGGCCCGCCGAAATGGCGGGAGGCGTGCGCCGGTGCCCCGCCGAGCTCACCTCGGATGCGATACGCCATGCGCTTGCACATACATGGCGTAAAGTGAGGTCGTGCCGCAGATGTAGAGGCGATTGCGCTTAGCGCCGCCGAATTGCACGTTGGCCACCACCTCC
>JAFBAS010000168.1 GCA_019247605.1 Hyphomicrobiales bacterium | reverse complement strand
CACGGTCCCTACTATTATCCTTACTGAGCGGGCTTGCTGAACGCGGCGCTTGCGCAAAGGAAATCCTCGTTTCCGCGAAGGCTGAGCAGGCGCCTTCGCGGAAACGAGCGGAAACAAGCGCTCAGGCGAGCGATCAGCCCGCGCTTTTCTTCGCTTTGGCGGCTCGAAGGATGTGACGATAGGTCCCGTCGAAGACGGTATTCGAGGCCGAGGTCCAATGGGTATCGGCGGACAAGGTCTGGCGTGCCTCGTGAATGCGCCGAGACTTCAACTCGCGCTCGGCTGCCTCCTCTTCATCCATCTGGACGAGGGTAAAGTCGGCCTCTTCGGGCAAGATGATGATTTGCGCGAAGGGCTCGCCGGGCCTGAAGATGTGAGTTCGCCCTTCCGCCGGCGATTTGAATACGAGGAAGAACATCATCGGCCACCAATTGCGCAAGAGCGCCGGCACGGCGATTGGGACGGTGTCGGTTCGGTCCGTGTAGAAGCGCGGGTGAGGCTCGGTCCGGATCGCCCAACCCTCTCCCGGGTTGAGGTCGAGCAGAATTTGGTATGTGTAAAAATTGTCACCGAAGTTCCGGAACGGGGGCCACATCACGCCCGTTTCAGGAGCGGGACCGAAATCCCCCTCAAAAGCGAGATGCCCGTCGCGGGTGCTGACGTGAAGCTCGTTGTCGTAGGGGTAAAAGAGTTCGATCCCATATTGGGCGCCTTCGGAAAACGGCATGCAATGCCAGACATATTCGTGGTTGCCGTCCGCGCGCGGCTCACGGTTCCCGGCCCATCCCGGAATCTCGAGCTTGGTGCGACGCGGACGCAACCCCTCGACGAAATGTCTCACTTTGACGGTGCGCAATGAACTCTCCTGGGCGGATGATGTCGGCGGTCCCTTGGACAAGCTTCGGGGGTGAGGAATGCAGCCCTTTTCATGAATTTCATCAAACTGTCATCGAGAGCCGGTACGCCATCATGGCAGAACGTGTCGAAGCGGCGAAATGTTCACATCCACCTCGGGACCGCCACGCTCAGCCATTCCTCGGCATCTCGCAAGCAACACATCTCGGGAAAGCTCTCATGTATAACCAGGCAGCAAGGCTCTTTCGCGCCGCGGCCCTCGCCACGGCGGTATGCGCGATGCCCACACTTTCTCAAGCCGCCGACATCACCGGCGCGGGCTCGACCTTCGTTTTCCCGATCGCGGCGAAATGGGCGGAAGCCTACAAGGCCGAGACCGGCGTGGGCTTGAACTACCAGTCCATCGGATCGGGCGGCGGCATCAAGCAAATTACTGCGCGGACCGTCACTTTCGGCGCCTCCGACGTGCCGCTCAGCGCCAAGGAACTCGCCGATGACGGCAATCTCGTACAATGGCCCGTCGTGATGGGCGGCATCGTCCCGGTGGTCAACCTCGAGGGAATGGCTTCGAACTCGCTTACCATTGATGGCGCGACGCTGGCGAAGATATTTCTCGGCGAGATCAAGACCTGGAATGCGCCGGAGCTGAAGGCGCTCAATCCCAGCGCAGACCTGCCCGCGGCGCCGATTCTCGTGGTGCACCGCGCCGACGGTTCGGGGACGACCTACAACTTCACCAATTACCTCTCAAAAGTGAGCCCGGATTGGAAATCGAAGGTAGGTTCGGCGACCTCGGTCGAATGGCCGACAGGGCTCGGCGCCAAAGGCAATGAGGGGGTCGCGAACAATGTGGCGCAGACGAAAGGTGCCATCGGCTACGTCGAGACCGCCTACGCCAAGCAGAACAAGCTCACGACGATGAAGATGATCAACAAGGATGGCAAGACGGTCGAAGCCAGCGGCCAGACGGTTCAGGCCGCGGCTGCAAATGCCGACTGGGCAAAGGCCGAAAGCTTCAATTTGATCATCACCGATCAGGCCGGTGCCAATTCCTGGCCGATCTCGGCCTCGACCTTCATCCTGATGCCCAAAGAGGTCAAGGACGCGAACGCGGCCGCCGAAGCGCTGAAGTTCTTTGCCTGGATCTACAAGAACGGCGACAAGGCGGCGGAGGCGCTCGATTACGTCCCGATGCCGACCAACGTCAAAGAACTCGCGGCGAAGAGCTGGAGCGAGATCAAAGGGCCTGACGGCAAAGCCGTTGCCGGCATGTGATAGCGCCGCGGATGCAGCTTTGCTAACCACAAGGGGCCGTTCGCAATAAGTGCGGGCGGCCCGGTCCGTTTGGTTCCCGCGGCAGGCGGACAAGGTGGGTGGCAAGTTCGGGGATCCATGGTCAACATCCCGATGAGTTCGGTCAGCGTCGGTGCTCGCGACCTCGCAATCAAGCGCTTCGCTGCCAGCGATGCGCTCTTCCGGCTTGTCACCCGCTCGGCCGCCTATCTGGTGCTGACGCTCCTCGGCGCCTTCCTGGTGACCTTGGTTATCGGCTCCTCGCTCGCGCTGTCGACGTTCGGGGTCGGCTTCTTCACCACCCAATCCTGGAACCCGAACCCCGACATCCTCAAATTCGGCGCGCTCGCTCCGATCTACGGAACACTTGTGACCTCGGCGATCGCGATGGCACTGGCGCTCCCGGTCGGCCTCGGCATCGCGGTTTTCCTCACCGAACTGTGCCCACTCAGCCTTCGCCGTGCGATCGGCAGCGCGATCGAGCTCCTCGCGGGGGTGCCGAGCATCATATACGGGATGTGGGGCTTGTTCGTGCTTGCTCCCGTGCTGCAGAATTTCGAGAACAACTATCTCGTTCCGGTGGTCGCGGACGTGCCGATCCTGTCGAGCATCTTTGCCGGACCATCCTACGGCCAAGGCGTCCTGACGGCCGGCATTATTCTTGCGATCATGGTTCTGCCTTTCATCGCGGCCGTCTCGCGCGATGTGTTCTTGACGGTGCCGGCCGTGCTCAAGGAAGCGGCCTTCGGCCTGGGCGCGACCACGCGCGAGGTCGTGCGCAAGGTGGTGTTGCCCTACAGCCGGGTGGGGGTGATCGGCGGCGCCATGCTTGCGCTTGGCCGCGCGCTTGGCGAGACGATGGCCGTGACTTTCGTCATCGGCAACGATCCGAAGGTGCGCGCTTCCCTCCTTGCGCCTGGGACGACCATCTCGTCGAGCATCGCTAATGAGTTTGCCGAGGCAAAGGAGCCGATGCATTCCTCGGCGCTCGTGGCGCTCGGGCTCATTCTTTTCGTCATCACGTTGATCGTGCTTTCCGCGGCACGCCTGATGCTGGCACGCATGAACCAGCGAGCGGGGGCATGAGCATGCAGCCGGATAAGGTGCGCTTGCGATCGCTCTCCGCGAGGCGCAGATCCGCCAACGTCCTTTTTCAGAGCCTTTGCTACATTGCGACGGCGCTCGGATTGACGGCGTTGTTCCTTATCTTGGGCTCGCTTCTTCACAACGGATTGGGTGGGGTGAGCTTAAGGGTGTTCACAGAAAACACACCCGGCCCAGGCTCGCAAGGCGGCTTGCGCAATGCCATCGTCGGCAGTGCGATCATGACCGTTCTCGGCGTCTGCGTCGGCACGCCGATCGGCATTCTCGCCGGCACCTTCATGGCGGAATATGGCCGCTACAATCGGGTCACGCCGATCGTGCGCTTCATCAACGATATCCTGCTCAGCGCACCCTCGATCATCATAGGCCTCTTCGTTTACGAGCTTGTCGTGGTGCCGATGGGTGGATTTTCGGCACTTGCCGGGAGTGCGGCGCTCGCGCTGATCGTGATACCCGTGGTGGTGCGCACCACGGAGGACATGCTGCTGCTCGTACCGAACTCTCTTCGCGAGGCGGCCGCCTCGATCGGCGCGCCTCGTTCGGTGATCATTCGCTCGGTTTCATACAAGGCGGCGCAGGCGGGGATTGTCACCGGAATCCTGCTTGCCATCGCGCGGGTGAGCGGAGAGACGGCCCCGCTTCTGTTCACCGCGCTCGGCAACCTCAACTTCAGCCTCGACCTGAAAGGCCCGATGGCGAGCCTGCCGCTCATCATCAATCAATTCGCGTCGAGCGCCTATCCGGAGTGGCAATCGCTCGCCTGGACGGGCGCTTTGATCGTTACCGCCGCCGTCTTGCTGCTCAGCATCGCAGCGCGCGTGCTCGTCTCGAAGAGGAGCGACTGATGAGCGTTTCGACGAGTTCGACCCCCGCGCTTTCCGGTGCCGCGACGAGCCCGGCAGTCGTCCAGCAATCGGCCACGCCGGCTCTGGACAAGATCAGGATCGAAAATCTGAGCTTTTTCTACGGGCAGAACAGGGCGCTCAAGGACATCACGCTTTCACTGACGGAGAACCAGGTCACGGCCTTCATAGGTCCCTCGGGGTGCGGGAAATCCACATTGCTGCGGGTTCTCAATCGCATTTACGAACTCTATCCCAATCAGCGCGCCGAAGGCACCGTGCTGCTCGACGGCGAGGACATTCTCGACCCGAAGCAGGACAGAAACGTGCTTCGCGCGAGGATCGGCATGGTGTTTCAGAAGCCGACGCCTTTCCCGATGTCCATTTACGAGAACATCGCGTTCGGCGTGCGGCTTTACGATCATCTTTCGCGCTCCGAGATGGACGAACGCGTCGAGCACGCTTTGCGCGGAGCGGCATTGTGGAATGAGGTGAAGGACAAGCTTCACGCAAGCGGCACGAGCTTGTCCGGCGGCCAGCAGCAGCGGTTATGCATCGCGCGCACCGTGGCGGTGAAGCCCGAGGTGATCTTGTTCGATGAACCTTGCTCGGCCCTCGATCCCATTTCGACGTCGAGAATCGAGGAGCTCATCGACGAGCTTTCCTCGAGCTACACGATCGCCATCGTGACCCACAACATGCAGCAAGCCGCGCGGGTGTCGGATCATACCGCGTTCATGTATCTGGGAGAGCTTGTGGAATTCGGCGAGACACAGACGATTTTCACCGCGCCGAAGCAAAAAAAGACCGAAGAATATATCACTGGCCGATTCGGTTGATCCACCGCCTTCTGAGCTAACGCTCGGCACAAGACCCTCTTTGCGCGCAATCCGCAGGCGCGCGATTCGTCCGGATTGTGGCATCGCGCTCACGGCTCGCTGAGCACGCGAGCGCGATTGGGATCAGCGCATCGGCGGCTTCAGCCGACGAACGTGTCTTGCCGACGAGTCTCGGCGTGTTCGATCGGGGCCTTCTCGCCGCGCGTCGACGCCGGGAGCTGCAGCACGGTCGCGTGCTGACCCTTGGACAACTGCGTTACCAGCACGCTGCGCCCGCTCGGAAATTCGAGCGCGTCGTGATGCGTGTGCGGCTTGTCCATGTCAACTTGACGGAAGCGCGCTACTTTCTCGCGCATCTTGCGCGGGAAGAGCCCGAACGTGTCGTCGCATTCGACCTCCTTCTCAAATGCGATCTCGGTGCCCGGAAGCAGGCACACCGCCACATCGGGTTCTCCGACGGCGGCAAAGCCGCGGGTGGACGAGTTGCTGAAGCTCGTGCTCACCAGCTTGTCACCAACCACTGCTGGTCTCGATGCGATGTGTTGCAGGCTGTAGTCGCACATTGAAGGTCTCCTTTAGATCAAGGGTCCTCGCTGTGAAGGTCTCCGCTCTGCGAAGGGACAGGGTGGTTGTCCTTCAACATCAGTGCAACAAAACATGGTGGCGATCTTATGTTGGTCAACAGGTGGTTATGAAAAGCGCAAGAATAAGTTTTCGCCAAACCTAGTGTTGCTGAAAAGACGCGCTCACGTCTCTACGCCAAGCAAAGAAGTTATCTTCATCCCCGCACCGCTAATTCGCCACGCCTCTTGCCACAATTGAGGGCCGAGAACCAGCCGTTCTCGCATTGAGAAGCTCACGAGCTTAGAGACGGGGCGGTCGGGGCAACTGCGTACCCGCCTGCACTCGGCCGCAGTCGACCTGCGCTGCCGGCGCATTCTCTTTAAACAACTCAAGCCCTTTCCAAAGGGCGGCGGCCTTGGCGTGGAAATTAAGGAGTAGTCGAAGGTGGCGCTTGCAGGCGCGCTTGTGGCATTGGCTTGACGCCCGCATCACGACCGGCGACCGCCCAGTAAATGAAGCCCGAGAGCGCGCCTGAGAGAAACAGCAGGAGCGCAAGCCGCGCTTCATCGGCTTGCGCCGCCGCGCTTCGCGTCGCGGCGTCGCGGATGGACGCGCTTCCAGCCGCCTTGAGGCCGCGGACCAGCCACGGAATCGCGGCGGTGAGCGCGGCGGGCGCCGTCACGTACCAGATGAAAGATCGAAACCGCGCCATCTCGCCGATCAGGCCCGTGATCAGCACGGGAGCGACCGTGATCGCGAGCGTCGCGCCCCAGATGATCTTCGTCGCGAGCGCAACATAGGAGGCGGCCGGTTCACCGCGCATTGCATCGGCGCGCACCGCGGCGAGGAAGATCCAGCCGATTCCTTCCAGCACTTTGCGGCCGGCGGGCTCTGCAAGTCCGCCGATCAGGAGGAAGAGGAAGCCGGCCGTGACGGCGAGGATGAGGCCCGTGGGCACGAGAATCAGCCGGCGCACGAACATGGTGTTCACCTGCAGCAATGTCCGGCTCGCAAGGCCGGTCGACCGATTCGTTCTGCGCCCATCATGCCCCGCCCTCCTCGTGCCGTGAAGCGCTGTGACTCGCAGTGCTTGTCGCCGGTTCGGCTCAAGGCGCGACGATCGGCTTTGCCTTGAGCACCGGCTCGCGCACCGAAACTTCGGAAAAATGCGAGCCCTCTTCGAACCAGCTCTTCGGCGCCGGGGCGCCCCATAGCGTTTGGCGCGTGGGGTCGAGCAGGTTCCAATGGATGGGCTGATGGTCGGGATCGACCGTGAGGTAGTCCGAAGTGAAGAGCTCGATCCGATGGCCATCGGGGTCGCGCAAATAGAGGAAGAAGGCGTTGGAGATGCCATGGCGACCGGGTCCACGCTCCATCGACTTCAGGAAACCTGTCGTCGCAAGCACATCACAGATGTGAATGATGTCGGTGATCGAGGACACCCACACCCCGATATGGTGCAGCCGCGGGCCGAGGCCATTCGTGAACGCAATATCGTGCACGCCGCCCTTGCGGTGCATCCACACGGCCCAGAGCTCGCCGCTACCCTCCGCTGCCGTGTATTCCGTGGTGCGAAAACCCAAGTCGTTGTAGAAATCATGGCTTGCCTGCACATCCGGCGTGAAGCAGTTGATGTGGTCGATGCGCTGGATTTTGGCGCCACGATAGGCGCCATATCTTTGCAGCATGCACGGCAGCTGATCCATGGCGAAGTAGAATTCGAGCGGCATCCCGAGCGGGTCGGTCGCCGCAAGCGTACGGCCCTGAAAGGGTTTCTCCACGAAACGATGCGGGAGCTGCCGCTCGCCGAAAAAGCGGGCCGCCTTGTCGAGGTCCTCTTCCGACGCAAGCTTGAAGCCGAGCGACGAGACGCGCGGATTGTTTGATTTGCGCAACACCACGGAATGATGGTTGCGCTCTTCGAGTCCGCGCAGAAACAGCGCCTCGGAGGTTTGATCGGCCACGAGGTAGCCGAGCGCATCCACCCAATAAGCCTTGGCGCGGGAGAGGTCGGTCGCGCCATATTCGATATGGCTCGCGCGTACGATCGAGAAAGGCGGGTTTGGAACGGGCTTGCGTATCGGCATCGGGGATTACGCGCCGATCTTTGAAATCTTGTGTTTGTCGAGCGCGATCGCGATGTTTTTGGTCTCCATGTAAAAATCGAACGAATAATCGCCACCGTCGCGCCCGATCCCGGATGATTTCATGCCGCCGAAGGGTGTGGGCAGGTGCCGGACATTGTCCGAGTTCACCCAGATCATGCCGGCCTCGACTTTTTGCGCGAAGCGATGTGCGCGCGCGACATCGCGCGTCCAGACATAGGCGGTGAGGCCGTAACGCACATCATTGGCGATGGCGAGCGCCTGCGCCTCGTCATCGAACGGGATGACGGTGAGCACCGGGCCGAAAATCTCGTCTTGCGCGATGCGCATACTGGTCGAGGCGCCCGTGTAAAGCGTGGGCTCGACGTAATTTCCCTCTCCGCCCATGGCTCTGCCGCCCCCGCAACGCACATTCGCGCCTTCGGCGCGCGCTTTTGCGGGGAAGCTCAACACTTTCTCGACGTGCCGCGAATGGATCAAGGGCCCGATCTCGGTCGCGGGGTCGAGCGGGTGGCCGACCTTGATCCTGGCGACGCGAGCCGCGAGCGCATCGGCGAACCGATCATGGATCGAGGCTTCGACAAGCGCGCGGCTCGATGAAGTGCAGCGCTCGCCATTGAGACTGTAGACCATGAAGAGCGCCGCATCGAGGGCGCGCTCGAAATCGGCGTCGGCGAAGACGATGACGGGGTTCTTGCCGCCGAGCTCGAAATGCACGCGCTTCAAGGTGGCTGAGCCTTGCGCCATGATATGGCTGCCGGTCGCCGTGTCGCCGACGAAGCCGATCGCCTTGATGAGCGGATGCTCGGTGAGCGCCTTTCCGGCCTCTTCACCGAGCCCGTGCACGCAATTGACGACGCCCGCCGGCAATCCGGCCTGCGTGATCACCTCATTCATGATCTCGGCGAGCAGCGCGGCGGTGAGCGGGCTCCATTCCGCGGGCTTGTGCACGACAGTGCATCCGGCCGCCAGCGCCGGCGCGATCTTCCAGGTCGAGAGCATGAAAGGCGTGTTCCAGGGCGTGATCACGCCGACAGGCCCAATCGGCACGCGCATCGTGTAGTTCAAATGCGTCGCCGTCGGCAGCGAGAGGCCGTCGCGTGCCGCGGAGGCCCGGTCGGCGAAGAACCTGAAGTTCTCCGCGCCGCGCAGGGCGGCCTTCGACATGTAGCGGATCGCCTGCCCGGTATCGCTCGATTCGACAAGCGCGATCTCATCGGCGCGCGCTTCGATACGGTCGGCGATCGCATGCAGGATGGCTCGGCGCTTGTCGCCGTCGAGCGCCGACCAAGCCGGAAAGGCCGCCATGGCGGCTTTCGCCGCCTTGTCGATCTCGGCGGCACCGCCGGCCGCGACCTTGGCGATGACCGAATTGTCGACCGGCGACAGATCCTCGAAAGTCGCGCCCGCTCCGGCTTCGGCAACACCGGCGATGAAATGCGCGACGGGCGCGCCCCGAAAGCGCGCGAGATGGCGCTCGGCCGCCGTCATGTTCACCAGGAAAGCGTCTCTCGCGACGGGATTGTTCACCTGGATCTCCTCAGGCTCGGCTCGCGGCCTTTTCGCGGCGCGCCTTCACGATCGCATGCATGTTGTTCTGCTTGAAGGTCGCCGCCTTGTCGATCTCCGCGACGTCGAGAGTGATGCCGATGGGCGTCGTCGCGAAGATCGGCTGAAGATGAGCACAGACGGCATCGAAGATCATCTTGCCGGCGCGGTGGCGCGTCGCCTCGTCGCGGCCGTGGCCGATGCGCACATTCACGGCGACGAAAGCGTTGTCCGGGTGAGCGTCGGCAATGCGGTAGACATCGCGCCTCGCGCAGCGCGTGCGCAAGCCTCCGATCTCGAAGACGCCCGAGGCAAGGGCCGCCTCATGAGCGGCGCGCACAAGCTCGTGAAGCTCGATGCGGTTGTCGAGGTTGGCGGAGTACTCGATGATGATGTGCGGCAATCCCGCCTCCCTCTTTCACCGCCTTGCCGGCTTGGCTAATTAGCACGCAAGGCGGCATACCCCGAAAACCGTCAGGCAAAGCGCAGCCTTTGGCCGATGCCGAGCCGCTTTCCCTTTTCCAGCATGGCATGGCCAAGCGCGATGTCGGAGAGCGAAAGCCCTCTGTGCCAGAAAAGGATGGTTTCGTCCTCGCTCTCGCGTCCCGGCTTGAGGCCGGCGACGATCTCTCCCATCTCGGCATGCAGCGTGGTTTCGGACAGCTTGCCCGCCTCGACATGGGCGCGCAGCGACCCGAACTTGCCGCCCTTGCACTGGCCCCAATCGTCGACCACGAGCTTCGCCATGATGTCGGTGAGCGAGAGCTCGACGGCGCTCATTGTGCCGTAGGGCACCACGAAAGCGCCTTTCTTGATCCAGCTCGTACGCAGCATCGGCTCGGGTTTGGCGAGGCGGGAGGCCTCGACCACGACGTCCGCCTCCTCCACGCAGCTCTGCCAATCGGCCGTGGCGATGACCCGCTTGCCGAGATCGCGCGTGAGCCGCTCGGCGAAAGCCTCGCGGCTTTCGGGCCTGCGAGAGTGGACGCGGATCTCGTCGAAGTCGAAGAGGTGATCGAGAAGGCGCACGTTCCAGTAAGCGGTTCCGCGGGCGCCGACATGGCCCAGAATCTTGGACCCCTTGCGCGCGAGGAATTTGGCGCCGATCGCGGTCACGGCCCCCGTGCGCATGTCGGTGATGGCGCTGGCGTCGAGAATGGCGACCGGCGCGCCGTTCCTCGGATCGAGCAGGAGAAGCGTCGCGAGCTCGGAAGGCAAATTCTCGAGGTAGTTGTCGACGAAATCGCCGACCACCTTCACGCCGGCAAGCCCGACCGGCCCGCCGATGGCGCCGCGCAGCACATTGAAATGGCCGCGCGCCACCCCCGGTTCGAGATGCATGCGCGGCTCGATGACCGTCTCTCTTCGGCCTTGCGCCGCAAGGCTCGTCTCGATGGCGGCGAGGATCTCCTCGTCGCTGAGCGCGAGCTCCTCGACGTCGAGCCGGTTGAGGTAGTCGACATATATGGGAGGCATGGAGGGCATGGAAGACATGCCCCTCAGTTACGATGCGCGCCTCACGGATGGCAAGGCGGGCTTACGGGACCGGGGGTAGAGGAGGTCATTGGGTTCGGCAGGGCTCGCACGCTGCATGCGAAGGAACAACCCCGTCAGGTCACGGTTCCTATTGCCGGTGCCCGATCCAGCGGATGCAAGGGTCCATCATAGGGGCGCAGAAGAAAGCGGCTCGCGACTTCGAGGTAGCCGTCGTAGACGAGGCCGCCATTCGCCGCGATCAGGGCTTCGCGGTTGTCCCGGTACCAGGCTGGGATCTCGTACCAGGGCAGGGTGGGTCGGGCGTGATGGGCGGCGTGAAGGTTGTTGTAAAGGTAGAGAAGCCCGAGAATGGGCGCGTTCTCGACAATCGCGGTGCGCTCGAAAACATCCGAGGCGGCGCGGTGCTCGGCGAAGGAGCGCAAAAGTGCGAGCGAAACGGCCGGGTACACGATGCCGAAGACGTAAAACGCAAGGTTCATCTGGCAGACGAAGACCAGCCAGGAAAGCATGAGCACCAATGGGAGGAGGTGGGAGCGCCAGGCCCGGTGTGCCACGGGGCTGCCACGCCACAGGGCTTGCACCTGTTTGATGAGGAAGCGCGGCACCACCCAGGCCGGCCCGACGATAAGGCGGCCGGCTAGCGTGGTCTGCAGCTTGAGCAGCGGGTGCCATACCCGGTTGAGCGAGCCCCAGAGCCCTTTCGTCCAGTAATAGGATTCAGGGTCGTCGAGCGGGTCGGTGAGGCGCTCGTCGCGGTGATGCATCAGATGCGACACGCGATAGCTTTCATAGGGCAGCCACAGCGAGAGAGCGGGAAGGGCGAGGAGCCGGTTGAAGCGACGCCACCGCGTGGGGTGGCCATGAAGAATCTCGTGCTGCAGCGAGCCCTGCCAGGCCACGAGCCAGGCACCGCACGGGCAGAGGATCCACCACGGGAGTGCCGCCTGGAACCAGGTGAGGGTGAGCCAGCCACCGTATATGGTCGCGGCGAGGAGGAGGGTCGGCCATTCTGCCCCGCGCACAAAGGTGGCGGGTCGGGATTTGTCGTTTTGTATCGGCATCCAAGAAGCCCCAGTCGCCCGCCAAGCCAGTCAGGTTGAGCCAGTCAGGTTGAGCCAGTCAGGTCGAGCGTCAGACCGTCGGCAGGCCTGACGACCGATTCGTATCGTTAAGTAATTAATACATATATACTTGTTTTATTCACAAGTGAACAAAACCGGATCGTGAGTTTGAGCGACTTCAACATAAGTTGATTATTCTCTTCAGGGACAGGATCGCGCTCGGGGGCGTCCGGCACGAGCCTGGTTGCCCACGGGTGGCACAAGCGGGGGGAAACCACTGCCCTGGGCGTTCGTGGTCTCGGCGACCTTGGCGGCATGTCTCAAATCCATTTGCCAAGTCGAGCGGAGACGTTTATGCATTGACGCGTTCGACTCTCGTCGGTTCGCGCGCTTGTTTCCCCGTCTTCTTCTCTGGGGGCCCGGCCCTGCTATCCGCTTCGGGTGTGGTTCGATCCGCCTCACGCATGGGCGAAGGTGGTCAGTTTTGTCATCATGGAGTGCAGGAATGCCGGTTGGCACAGTTAAGTGGTTCAACGCCCAAAAGGGATTCGGTTTCATTCAGCCTGAGGCTGGCGGCGCGGATGTGTTCGTTCATATCACCGCGGTCGAGCGTGCCGGAATGAGCAATCTCAACGAAGGTCAAAAGCTCAGCTACGAGCTCGAGAAGGGCAAGCAGGGGAAATACGCCGCGGTCAATCTGCAGGCTGTCTGACGCGAGAGGCCGCGCCGCTTCGCGCGGCGCCTTGGAATTCGGTTCTTCGATCGGCCCCGCTAGCGCGGGGCCGATTGCTTTTTGGCGAGCCGTTTGCGGCGTGACATGAAGGCTCTCGCGGTGTTCTGGCGAAGTCTTCTCAATGGAAATCGCGGCTCTTGAGAAGGGGAAGGTCGGGCTCGCGGGGGTGGGTGTTTTTCGGTGCCGAGGCGGAAAGCTCGGGCTCAGACAAAAACCGCAGCTCCTCGGTGAGATCGACGAAGTCTTGCGCGAGGACATGGATTACCAGGCCGGCGCGTTGCAGGCGTCCGCGTACCGCGAGAAAGCGCGCGGTCATGACCGTGAAGCGATGTTTGGCGAAGACCTTCGGCCAGACGATGACATTGGCGATGTCGGTTTCGTCCTCGAGCGTCATGAAGATGACCCCCTTCGCGGTACCCGGCATTTGCCGCATGAGAACGAGGCCGGCGACCGTGATCTGTCCGTCCTGCGCCAGATCTTCGCGCCGGTGCTCGCTGTTGCGCAAGGCGCCGAGCCGGGTGAGGCGCTCGCGGAAGAAGCGCACGGGGTGCTCTTTCAGCGACAATCCCGTGGTCACGTAATCCTCGACGACGTGTTCGCAAAGCGGCATGGGTGGGAGCGCGATGCGCGCTTCTGGGAAAAGCTCGTCATCCATCTGCGCTGCAAAAAGGGGAAGCGGACGAGTTTGCGGATCGGTGATCGCCCCTGGGCTCTTGGTCCGATGAAGGGCGCGCAGCGGGCTCTTTCCGACCTGCCTCAAGGAAAGGCGCTCCGGTGAAGCGCGCATTTCCGGGGGCGCCAAGGCTTCCTGCAAGACCCCGATCGACTTGTCGATACCGAGCGTTCCAAGCCGTCGCGCCGTCCAGAGGGCTTCGCGTCGGTTAAGCCCGAGCGAGCGGAAGGCATCGGCTTCAGCGAGCCGCTCGACCGTGAAACGCGAGACGCCACCAAGCGCCCCCAGCCGCTCGATGCTGGCATAACCATTGCCGCGCAAAGCAACGAGGCCCTCAACCTCCTTTTCCCGCAAGCCCTGGATTTGGCGAAAGCCGAGCCGCACCGCAAAACGATGGCGTGCCTCGTCGGAGGCGGGCTCGAGCGTGCAATCCCATTCGCTGAAATTCACATCGACCGGGCGCACCTCGACCTCGTGCCTTATGGCATCGCGCACCAATTGGGCCGGTTGATAGAACCCCATGGGCTGGCTGTTGAGGATGGCGGCGCAGAAGACCTCGGGATAATGGCATTTGATCCAGGCGGAGACATAGACAAGGAGCGCGAAGCTCGCCGCATGGCTTTCCGGAAATCCGTATTCCCCGAAGCCTTCGATCTGGCTGAAGCAGCTTTGCGCGAAAGCAAGGTCATATCCGCGCCGCGTCATCCCGGTGATGAATTTCTCACGAAAAAGATGAACCTTTCCGGTATGCCGAAAGGTCGCCATGGCACGTCGCAAGCCGTCCGCTTCGTCGGGCGTGAACTTGGCGGCCGTGATGGCGATCTGCATCGCCTGCTCCTGGAAGAGCGGCACGCCGAGCGTTCGTTTCAGCACGTTCTTGAGCTCGTCGGGGTCGCCTTGCCCGGGGGCGGGCGAGGGGTAATGCGTCTTCTCGCTGCCGTCGCGCCGGCGCAGGTAAGGATGGACCATATCGCCCTGGATCGGCCCGGGGCGCACGATCGCGACCTCGATGACGAGATCGTAGAACTCCTTCGGCTTGAGGCGCGGCAGCATCGACATCTGCGCCCGGCTCTCGACCTGAAAGACGCCGACCGAATCGGCGCGCGACAGCATTTCGTAGACCTCGGCATCGCCTTGCGGGATCGTGGCGAGCGAGATGTCGGAAATTCCATGATGCTGCTTGAGGAAGTCGAGCCCGCGCCTGAGGCAACTCAACATGCCGAGCGCGAGCACATCGACCTTCATCAGGCCGAGCGTGTCGATGTCGTCCTTGTCCCATTCGATGAAGGTGCGATCCTCCATGGCCGCGTTGCCGATGGGGACCGTTTCGTCGAGCCTTTCACGCGTGAGCACGAAGCCGCCCACATGCTGCGAGAGATGCCGGGGAAAGCCGATGAGCGCTTGGGCGAGCTCCACGGCTTGCCGGATCGCGGGATTGCCGGGATCGAGCCCGATCTGGCGGATGTGATCTTGCGCGATGCCCTCGTTGTTACTCCCCCAAACGGTCTTGGCGAGAGCGGCGGTGACGTCCGGGGTGAGCCCGAGCACCTTGCCGACTTCGCGGATGGCGCGCCGGGAGCGATAATGGATGACGGTCGCGCAAATGGCGGCGCGGTCGCGCCCATAACGGTCGTAAATGTGCTGGATCACCTCCTCGCGCCGCTCGTGCTCGAAATCGACGTCGATGTCGGGCGGCTCGCCGCGCTTTTCGGAGATGAAGCGGGCGAAGAGGAGGTTGATCTCCTTGGGATTCACCTCGGTGATGCCGAGGCAATAGCAGACCGCGCTATTGGCCGCCGAGCCGCGTCCCTGACAGAGGATCCCCTCCCCGCGCGCGAAGGCGACGACCTCATGAACGGTGAGGAAATAGCGCTCGAAGCCCAGCTTGGCGATGAGCGCGAGCTCATCGGTGATGAGCTTTTGCACCTCCTCGGGAATGCCGAACGGATATTTCTCCTCTGGATAGCGCCTTTGGGCGCCTTCGAAGGTCAAATCCGCAAGGTGCTGCCTTGCCGTCTTGCCTGGCGGCACGGGCTCGTCCGGATATTCGTATTTGAGCTCGTCGAGGGAGAAGCGGCAGGCATCGGCGATGCGCAAGCCGCATGCCAGCGCGTCCTCGAAGCCGGCAAAGAGCCGCGCCATCTCCCCGGGTGGCTTGAGATGGCGCTCGGCATTGATCGAGAGGCGAAAACCCGCTTCGTCGATCGTGCATTTCTCACGCACGCAGGTAAGGATGTCGAGAAGCGGCCGGCGCTCGGGGGCGTGGTAAAAAGCGTCGTTGACGGCAACGAGCGGCGTCCCGAGCTTCTCGCCGAGCTCGGCCAAAAGCCCCAAACGGCGCGGCTCGTCGCCACGATGGCGATGGACCCCCGCGACAAAGACGCGTCCAGGCGCCTTTTGTGCCAGGAGCGCGAGGCGTTCGGTAAAATCCGAAGGCAACTCCGCCTCGTCCGGCGGCAAGGCGATGAGCATCTGGCCCTCGCTCGCGGCGAGCACGGCATCGAAGCCGAAGAGGCACTCTCCTTTCTTTGCAGCGAGATTGCCCTTCGTCAGGAGCCGGCAGAGCCGGCCATAGGCCGCCCGATCGATGGGGTAGGCGAGCGTTTCGAAACCGTCTCGCGTCACGAGGCGCGTGCCGACGAGAAACTTGATGGACGGGTTTTTCCTCGCTTCGTCAAAGGCACGCACGACGCCAGCAAAACTGTTGCGATCGGCGATGCCGATCGCCGCAAGACCGAGCACCTTCGCGGTTGCGACCATCTCTTGCGGGTGAGAGGCGCCGCGCAGGAAGGAGAAATTCGTGGTGGCGGCAAGCTCCGCATAAGCCGTCATGGCACGCGCTCACGCGAAAGCCGGCGCGGCGATGGAGCGCAAAGCGCATCTTTCACGGCGCACTTCCTTTTCATGCGAAGAATCCGTGCACGAACCAGCACGGCGAGGGGGTCTCGCGTCCGTAAAGGCCCTCGCGAAAGAGCCAGAAGCGGCGACCTTCCTCGTCCTCCACGAGGTAATAATCTCGCGTCGGCTGCGGCTCGCGCTTGCGCCACCATTCGGCGGCGATGCGTTCCGGCCCTTGCGCGAGCGCGACCGCGTGTGTTTCGCCGCGCCAGCGAAAGCGTCGCGGCGCGCCCTCCGGCATCAAGGCCAAGACTTGTGCCGGCTCGGCCCGTCGCAAGAGGAGAGGGGGGCGAAGGCTCGCGCTTGCGGGTCGCGCCCAAGAGGAGGTCAAAGAGGAGGTCGAGGAGGCAGGGGCATCGGTCCTCCTGCGGTAAATCTCAGCCTGAGAAGTCTCGGCTTTCTCGGGTAGATGGCTCTCGAAAGGCTCGAGCCGCCGCACGCTGCGCGGACCGAGCCGTTGTCGCAAGCCGTCGATGAGGGCGGCGCAGCGCGCCGCTCTGTCACTGTCCTCGCTGAACCCCGCAAGCCCCGATTGGCGTGGGTCCATCCGTTCGGCGAATGTGATTTCAAGTCCCACCGACTCGAAACCGAACCCGGCATCGATCGCTTCGGGAAGAGCCTTTCCGGCCTTGCGTGTCGCGCTCGGAAACCATCGGCCCTTGCCGGAACGTGCCGCTTTTGCGCAAGACGGCATCGCTTCCTGAGACCCCAGACGCTCGAGCTTGAGCGCGATAAGGCGCGCCACATGCTCGACATCGCGTGTCGGCATCGCAAGCCCGAGATCGAGGCCGAAGACCTCTCCGTCAACGCGATAAAGCGTGAGCCGCAACTGCCGTGCTCCGACCCCATCGTGCCCCAAGGAGAAAACGAGACCTGTCATGAGGCGTTTTGCGAGCGCGAGGATCGCGTCTTGCGTGAAGACCGGCTCGATGAGGCGGATGATCTTGCGATAGATCGGCGCGGGCGCGAGCAAGACGAGCGGCTCGGGCACATGTCCGAGTGCCTGGTCGAGGCGTTTCAGAAGCTCCGCCTCGAAGCGCGCCGCGAAGGGTGCGCGCGGTGCATCGATGAGCGCGCCGATGCGCTTGAAGCCGAGACGCCGCAAGGTTCTTCTCGTTGCGGGCGCGAGGCGCAAGGCGCCGATCGGCAGATCGGCGAGCGTCTTCACGGCGAGCCTCGTATTTTCGGGTGCATTGACGTCAGCCGAGGGCAGGATGAAGCGTCGCGAGGGATGAAAACGGGAAAGGGCCCAGGCCATTCCCGGCGTGTCGGCAACCGCAAGGCGAGGCGAGAGGCCGAAGCGCTCGAGACGATGTGAAAGATCGGCGAGGAGCTTGTCTTCTCCACCAAAGAGAGAAGCCACGCCGGTGATGTCGAGGAAGAAGCCGTCCGCGCCATTTTCTTCATCGAAAGGCGCGACGGAGGGCGTGTAACGCGTGGCCCAGAGCGCCAGATGCTCGAGCGCGACAGCATCGCTTTTCGGATCGGCGGCTTCGACCTGCAGGAATTGAGCCTTGGCGCGCGCATCGCTCACGCCATCGCCGATGCTTATTCGCAAGGCTTCGGCCGGCTCGTTGGTGGCGCTGATGCGCGGGCCGCCCGACGCCTCGGCGGCGAGCACGAAAGGCCGTTCAGGATCGATCGGCTGCTCGCGCGACAAGGCGTCGCGGAGCTTGGAGTCGTAGGCTTGTGCCGCGAGGAATCGCAAGATCGGCCATCGGGGCAGCCAGGCTGAAACGATACGCGACATGATCCCACTCCACCAACCATTCCCCCAACCGCCCATTGCGGCAGCGTTCGAGCCTCAAGTGCCATCGCCAATGGGCGGGAAGGCCGAAACGGTCGCGCGCGGCCTTGGCAGCGCCGACGCACCAGCGCGTCGCGGCCGCGCTCGAGCCCATCCCGGCCGCCGCGCTGAGGAGGATGAGAGGGCGGCCCGAATTTCCCGCCGCGAGATGCAGCCTTCGACTTGCCTTGAGATCGAGCTTCTGGCCGATCGCGCCCGCCACGGCCGAAGGCACGGCCGAGCGCAGCGCCTCCTCCATTGCCCAAAGCGCCTGCACCTCGTCCTCGGTCTCGACCAGGATCAGGCGGGCAGGGGTAAGACCGAGCTCGTCGAGCCCATGGCCGTGCGGATGGCCGCAATCCGCAAGTCCGCTCGGAGAGATGACGAAGAGCATCGGCCCGTCCGAAGGCATGCGCCCGAGAAGCGCGGCGGCAAACCCGAAGGCCGCCGGCAAATCGCCTTCGCTTTCGGGAACCACCTCATGCAGCGCCCCGCCGGCGAGCCCGCCTTTCGGCAGATGCGTATCGAGCGGGGGCAGCCCGAACGAGAAGGCGCAATTTCCGCCAGAGGGATTTTCGAGCCTCGGCAGAAGCCGACGCAAATCGTCCAAGATCTCGGCGCGGCTTCGCTCAGGCGCGAACCGCAAAGCCATTGACGGCTTTATGAGAGACGGCTTCATGAGAGATGGCTTCATGACGCAACAAACCCGTCCAATCCTCCAAAAGCAGCGTCACGACCGGATCAGGCTCCGACACTTCACGTTGGAGCGGACAAATGGAGCGATCGGACCGAGCATCAGTCCGAGGAAGATCATGACGATGAGGGACAAAGCGCTTTTGCGGCGCCCTCAAGTTTTAGAATAGAACAAAATAGGAACATCGCAAGGAAAAAATGAAGGAATGACCCACCTGGAATACGCTGCTCATTTGCAACACATTTTACTCAAAAAAGAAATTCCTTAATTTTTAAGCACTTAAACCATTGACACTCCTGGAGGCCGCTATATATTCCAACTCGATTAGCCCCCCGCTGGACTTGGCCGGCAACGGCCCCCGGCGGGGTTTTCTTTTTCAGATTATCAAAAATGACCAACACTCTTAGCACTGCCCTAAATGCCATGGCGTTTGTAGACGGGCAGAACCTTTATAGGCACGCCAAAGAGGCATTTGGCCACCATCATCCGAACTACGACGTGATCAAGTTACATCAAGCCATTTGCGAGCAGAATGGATGGCGGCCGACTTTAGTGCGATTCTATACCGGAATTCCAAGCGCCGAGGAATCTCCAATGTGGGCTGGTTATTGGTCGGCTAGAATTTTAGCGATGAAGCGAGCTGGAATTTTAGTAACGACCCGGCCGATTCGATACCACAAGAAGGAAATTGAACAAGTAGATGGCACAGTCAAAACGATTACGGTTCCGCATGAGAAAGGAATTGACGTCCGATTAGCGCTCGACGTTATCTCTTGTACTATCGAAAAACAATTTGATGTTGCCGTTATATATAGCCAAGATCAAGATTTAGGGGAACTCCCGCAAGAAGTATTTGCGATAGCAAAACAACAGGGACGAAACGCTGCCGTTGCCTGCGCATTTCCCAGTGGGCCTAACGCCTCCTCGAACCGCGGAATCGATAGAACGCAATGGATTCGCATAGATCAAGCTCTTTACGACGCATGTCTTGATCGTCGGGACTATCGGCCAAAGAGCGCACGCTGATAAATGGAATCAGCGATCCGGAAGTCGGCTAATTACATCGCGCCCCATCCCCGGTGGCAAAGGCGGCCGCTCTTAGATTAAACGAAGCGTTCTCGACGTCGTCGATCGTCAGGGCGCCTGCAGCGCCGAACAGCTTTCTCGCGGCCATGTGGTCGGCGGGAGAATTGACGGATTCGACACCCGTGAGCTTGCCGCCGGAAAAGCAGAATACCGAGAATTGGCCTTCCCTCGCGCCGTCGCGTCGCAGCGACGTTTCGTAAGGTGTCGAGAGACCCGCGATCTGCAGCTTCCATTTGCCTTGATCGCTCCAGAACCAGGGCACGCTCGCATAAGGTTTCGGCCGGCCCGCGAGGCGCGCCGCGACCGAGCGCGCCTGATCGATGGCGTTCTGCACGGATTCGAAACGAAGCTTCGCGCCATCCGCGAAGCGGGAAGGATGCGTGGAGCAATCTCCGATTGCCGAGATCGCGGGATCGGTCGTGAGGAGATCCGCGTCGACAACGATCCCGTTCGCCACCTCGAGTCCTGAATCGGCGGCGAGCTCGACATTTGGCACCACGCCGACGCCGATGAGCACGAGGTCGCCCGCAATCTCGCTCCCGTTCCGCGTGACGACCCCGAGGACGCGACCTCCCGTATCGCCGTGCAGACGTGTGACGCTGTCCCCGAACACGAAGCCCACTCCGCTCTCGCCATGCATGCGCAAGAAGGCGGAGGCGGTCTCTGCCGACAAAGTGCGCGGCATGAGCCGGTCGGCCGCTTCCACCACGATCACCTCCTTGCCCAGCGCGCGCGCCACGCTTGCGCATTCGAGCCCGATGAAGCCGGCGCCGACGATCACGAGCCTGCGGGCGGCCGCAAGCCCATCCTTCAGCGCATCGGCGTCGAGACGCGAGCGAAGCTGGAAGACACCCTTGAGCTCCGTACCCTCGATGTCGAGGCGCCGATTTCGCGCGCCCGTCGCGAGGACGAGGTGGTCGTAAGGAAGCGTTTCCGCCGAGGCGAGGATGGCGCGTCGCGCGGCCCTCTCGATGCGCGCGACACGTTCGCCGCGCCGCAAGGTCACGCGGTTCTGATCGAAGAAGGCTTCGGGGCGAAGGCGCAGATTGTCGATACCCGCGTCGCCCTTGAGATAAGCCTTGGAAAGCGGAGGCCGTTGATAGGGAAGGTCCGCCTCGTCGCCTATGAGCGTCACATTTCCGGCAAAGCCCTCTTCGCGAAGCGACATTGCGAGCTGCAGCCCCGCCTGTCCGGCGCCGACGATGACCACCTTTTGCGGGCTCGAGCCGCTCGAGCCTGACCCCGCGGCTTTCTTGTCCTTTTCAAGCATCGAAAACCTTCCGGCATCGCGCCGAGGCGCTCTTCTGTCCTGGCCTCGCCTCATTTACTTGGCCATCCTCCGGCATTTCCAAACCGGTCATTCAAACGAAGAAGTCGAGGCAAGGATGCGGATCCATACTGTAAAAGAGCTTTGGACGCGATCCATCTGACAGGCGCGATTGAAGCGTGCCTCATCTCTCTAGGGAAGATCGGAGCCGGGGCCCCTTCTCCCGCGCTCTTCGCGCGGGAGAAGGTGTCGATCGCGTCAGCGATCCACGGATGAGGGTGGGTGGCGATTCCCTCGACTATCTTGGCGATCATTCCCAACCGCTCATTGCCGCGAAAGCGGCAATCCAGCCTTCCCGGGTTCGCCATGAAAATCTGGATTCCCGCTTTCGCGGGAAGAGCGGGGGTAAGGCGCGGGGCGCTCGGAAAATAGGTGGGAAGGGAGCCGAAAACCCCATGCCTTCGAAGGAATGAGCGCGCAGGCCGAAACCTACACTTCCATGGCGTCGAGGAAGGGCGCTTTCGACATTGGCACCGCGCCGGTCTTCGTGATCAGCACCTGCTGCTCGAGCTTGACGCCTTCCTTGTGGCCGACCTCGCCGATATAGCTTTCGACCGAGACCACCATGTTCTCCTCGAAGACGCCGTCATACCCCCATTCGGCGAAGTCCTGCGCGTAGGCGATGCTCGGCCATTCATCGACGAGGCCGACGCCGTGCACCATCATCATGTATCGATTGGGCACATAGGTTTCCGGCACAGGCCAGCATTTCTCGCCGAACTCGCGGAAGGTGAGGCCGGGACGGATGAGATCGATATTGAAGAGCACCTGCTCCTGGGCAAGTTCATAGAGCTTGCGCTGCTCGGGTGTCGGCTTGCGGCCCGGACAGAGAAGCGTGCGGGATACATCCGCGAGATAGCCGAAGGGGCCGACCATGTCCGTGTCGAAGCCGACGAGGTCGCCGGGCTCGATGACGCGGTTGCCGCATTCCTGGAACCAGGGATTGGTGCGCTCGCCTGAGGTGAGTAGGCGGCATTCGATCCATTCTCCATCATGCGCGATGTTCGTGTCGTGCAGAAGCGCCCAGAGCTGGTTCTCGGTAATTCCGGGCACGAGGCTTGCGCGCATGCGCTCGATCGCGATGTCGCAAACGTCCATGGCAAGCCGCAGGCAGGCGATCTCCTCGGCCGATTTCACCGTGCGCGCCTTCTCGATCGGCACTTGCGCGTCGATGAGCTCGATGCCCTCGCCCGTGAGCAGGGCCGCGCCCCAAGGCTCGCACCGGTCGACCGCGAGGCGGCGATTGCCGCCGCCGTGCCGGATCACGAGATCGGCCACTTCCTTTGCCCAAATCGCCGTCTTTTCCTCGATGCGCGAGCCGGCCAGGAAGTAGAACCAAGGCGTGGAATTTCGTGTCTCGTCGACCACATGGGCGTTTGCGGTCACATGCTTCGTGGCGCCGAACTCGAAGAGCACGACCGGTCCCTCGGTCGCGACGAACGCGTATCGGCCGGGCGCGTGCATGGTCCACACGGCCATGTTGCGCGTTCCGGTCGCGTAGCGGATGTTCATCGGGTCGGCGAGCAAGGCACCCGCGACATCGGCTTTGACGAGCTCGGTACGCAAGCGGCCGAGGCGGTAGCGGTCGAGCGCCATCTCGTCGATCTCGGCGGTGCGCGCCTTGATGTCGAGGCCAAGCGGAGCACCCAGCCATTTGCCGGTCGGAAGCGGCGAGGTTTCACGCCCCATCTGCCGAATGCGGCTTTGCCGTGGATCGAAGGGAGGGTCCTTTTGGGTCATGCGGCGCTCGCTCGCTTTGCTTGTGCTGGAAAATCGGCTCGACGGCTGCGAGCTCGTCGAGCGGAATGTGGCACAAGATCATGTGTCCGCCCTCGCCCTTGCGCTCGGGCGGCGGCACCTCATCGCAAATGGGGCCGAGCTTGCGCGGGCAACGCGAGGCGAAACGGCAGCCTTTCGGCACGTTGATCGGGCTCGGCGTCTCCCCCGAAAGCCGGACATGCCGCTGTTCGGCCGTTGGATCCGGCACCGGCACCGCCGAAAGAAGCGCTTCGGTATAAGGGTGGAAAGGTGGCGCGAACAGCGCGGCGACAGGCCCGCTCTCCATCACCTTCCCGAGATACATGACGATCACCTGATCGGCGAGATGGCGCACGAGCGCGAGGTCATGGCTGATGAAGACGATGGTCGTGCCCTTGGTCTTCTGGATCTGCAAAAGCAGGTTCACGATCGCCGCCTGGACCGAGACGTCGAGCGCCGAAACCGGCTCGTCGGCGACCAGAATGTCGGGCGCTGCCGCGAAGGCGCGCGCGATGGCCACCCGCTGCTTCTGGCCTCCGGAAAGTCGCGCCGGCCGCACGCGCATGAGGCTCGGCGCCAGTCGCACCATCTCGAAGAGCTCGGCGACGCGCGACTGGGTCTCCTTGCCGCTCCTCGTGACCTTGAACTTCTTGAGCGCGCGCGCGATCGGAAAACCGGCGCTGTGAGAAGGGTTGAGCGTGGCGTCCGGGTTCTGGAACACCATCTGCACGGCCGAGAGCTGGTCGCTCGAGCGCTCGCTCGCCGTCGTCTTGGCGAGATCGGAGCCGAGCACCACGAGCTTGCCGCTCGTCGCGTCCTGCAACCCGGCGAGAATGCGCGCGAAAGTCGATTTTCCCGATCCGGATTCACCCACGATCGCGACGATCTCACTCTTCCTCGCCGCGAAATTCAGGTCTTCATTGGCGCTGAGCTCCGCGCCGCGCCTCGCGCCGAAGAAGGAGCCGCCGAGCTTGTAAATTTTGGTGAGGCCTGCGGCGTCGAGGACAATCTCGGGGCTCGGCTCGGCCGGCGCGACGATCTCTTGGGCGGTGGGCTCGAACATCTGCGATTCGCGATGCCGAAAACAGCGCACGCGATGGTTCGGCCCGATTTCCTCGACCGGGACCTTATGGTCGCAAAGTCCCGGCCTGAAACCGACGCAGCGCGGCGAGAAGGGGCAGCCCTGCGGTCGATCGCGCAGCGATGAAGGCTGGCCGGGAATCGGCACAAACGAGGTCGTGTGCTTGTCGCCGTCGAGGCGCGGCACGCATGACATGAGGCGACGCGTATAGGGATGGA
>JAFBAS010000153.1 GCA_019247605.1 Hyphomicrobiales bacterium | reverse complement strand
GGAATATCGTATTCCTCTTCGTAGAAGGTGGCAGGCGGGTTGAACGGCGCATTGAGGAGGCTCAAGCGATAGCGTGCCTCCTGCGCATGATCGCCTCGCGAGTAGTGGCGCAAATAGGTCCAGTAAGCCTCGGGGGTGCCGCGCATGACGGTGCGCCGCCAAAAAAAGGCCTCGCGCCTCGCGGCGATGATCGCCCGCGCGCGCCTTGCCAGCGGGCCTTCCGGATAGGCAGCGAGGAACTCCTCGTAACCGTCGACGGTGTCGCGCTCGATGGCGATCGCGAACGCATCCTCCACGGACAGCTGCGCGAGAGGTCGGGTGCGCAAAGCCGCGACCGCGGGAGGTGGCGCAACGGGCGCCTCCGGCGTGAAGAAGGTGAAGTCGTTTGCAAGGCCCGAGACATTCCACGGCAATTGGCCGCCCTTGGTTTGCTCCTGAACGCGCAAGCGTGTGCGGGCAAAGATCTCGTTGAGCGAAAGTCCGGGCACCCGAACCATCTCGGCGAGCGCGCTCGCGAACGCGCCGTAACCTTCCTTTTGCTCCTCGATCACATAGCCCGGCTGTTGGGAAAGCGCGACGAGGAGCCCGGGTTGCGGATCGAGCGCGGCGAGGCCGGGCGCGACTTGAGGCGCGATGCGAAAGGGCAAGGGACGCGCAATATCGAAGATTGCAATGTGCGCGAAGCCCGGCACCGATTGCAACTGCGCCAAGAGCTCATTCGTCGAGATCGTCTCGGCGCTGATCGCATCGAGGATGTCGAGCTTGGCGTCCGTCGGAATGAATCGGTTGTCCCCGTCGGCTTGCAGGCCAATGCCTGAAACATAGATCACGGCGACGGCATTTGGACCCGCCTGCCCGAGCTTTGCGAAAAAAGTGGCGGCGAGACTCTCGAAGCCGGTGCGATCGACGTCGCGTCCTCCGGTCACATCAAACCCGGCTTGCTGGAGTTGATACGCGATCAAGCCAGCGTCATTGACGGCCGTGGTTGCAGACGCGCCGACTGCATTGGCGTATGTGCCCTCCCCTACGACCAAAGCGAGGCGCGGCTGGCGCGCGCCCGAGACTTGGGCCATCGCAGCGGAAGCCGCAAACTGCACGGCCAAGAGCACCGCAAAGGCCGCGCTAGCGACCCGGCATAGGCTTCGAATCATGGGCACTCCTCAATTTCCCGTCGCGATTCCAAATTAGTCGAAGGCCCTGAACGAGCTATGAACCGGCCTCGGCGAGTTCGGAAGAGCGAGTATTCACGGCGCAACCGCTGGCATCCGGCGAACCAAAAAGACGTTCACGCAGCCTTTTGGGTTCCCACCAGTCGGTGCACCGATTCGCGAAGATGCGGCACAAGCTCGGCCTCGAACCAGGGATGAGCCTTCAACCACGCGTTGTTGCGCCAGGAAGGATGCGGCAAAGGCAAGAGCGCAGGCCGGTGAGGCCCGTCGAGAACCGCTCGCCAACGGCTGACCGTTGCGGTCAATCCCTCTTTTGCGGCGGCACCCAGATGCCAAGCCTGCGCATAATGACCGATCAACAAGATGAGCTCGATTTGGGGCAGCTCGGCGAGAATGCGCTGTCGCCAGGTCGGAGCGCATTCGCGTCGCGGCGGCAAATCGGCGCCCTTCGCATCCTGACCTGGAAAGCAATGACCCATCGGCACGATTGCGACCCTTCCCGCGTCGTAGAAGCTTTCCTTATCGAGATCGAGCCAGGCTCGCAGCCTGTCGCCGGAGGCGTCAGTGAAAGGGCGACCGGAAAGATGCACGCGCGTGCCCGGAGCCTGGCTTGCGATGCAAAGACGCGCTGTCGCGGAGGCCTGGATCACGGGCCGCGGCTCATGCGGGAGCGCCTTGCCGTACAGCGGAGCGTCCCTGCAGATGCGGCAGGCGGAGAGCTCGCGCAGAAGGTCATCCAGTGCCGACATGATCAAGGCGATCGAGCTAGCGCAAATGTGATCGGCCGCCCCTGTGGACAGTTCCCCGCCTCTAAGACAACAAGCGGCAAGACAAAACGAGGCTCCAGTCGGAAAAAGTTCGCTCGCTCGAACTTGCTCGGGCTGTGTGGGGAACAACCATCATGGGACAGGCCGCTTTTTCCACGAAAGTTCGTGCGCTCATTTGCTGCATCACCCTGATGCTCGCGAGCTGCGCGACCGTGCCGCCGCCATCCATGTCGGTCGACGAGATCGCCTCCTTCAAACTTACCGCAGTCGAGGTCCATGGTGTCGACGTCATCCGCTCCTGGCCTGCCGAGGAAAAGCGTTTTCTCGCCACGAACAGCGATCCCGAAATCGCTCGCCGGCTTCCCGACGAAAGCGCTCAGAACTTTCCCGCTGTCCAAGCTTATTTCCAAGCCACCCTTCAGCGGACTTTCAAAGCCCAATTCGACAATCAAATCGCGCCAGTCATGAGCGGCGCCCGGCCGGTAAAAGCAATCATCACGCTTGGTCAGTTCGATGTTCCTTCTGTCGCCCGCCGTGTTTTCATCGATCAATATGCAAAGATTCGGGCGACCATCGAACTCACCGACGCAAAAACCAACGCGTCCCTTCTCACTTATGCGGGTCCCTATCGGCAACAATGGATGGTTGGTGGATTGGGCGCTGCCGTTGTCAGCTCCTTCACCCGCGAAGATGACCCCGAGAACGCATTGATCGCGAACTACGTCTCCGCTTATCGAGATTGGCTCATTACCCGATAGCGCCTTCAACTGGACCGAGCTCTTTGAGTTCAGGACAGCAGGCAATCAGATCGTGAAAACGCCTATATGTATGTTGGGCAATGAACGGCGGTAATCACCCGGAACCCTGATCGCGAATTACATATCGGATTGTCAAAGCTGGCTCGTGCACAGGAAAAGCGTATATTTTGGTCGCAAGGAGCCAGCTTTGAGCGGCGCAACCATTGACCATTCTGCTCCGACCGCCTCCGCGCCGGGTCCCGTCGCGCCTTTTCTGCCCGACCGCTTCCACTCCGCCGTGCCTTTCTATGTCGAGGGGCGGCACGACTATCCGCGCCGCCTCATTCAACACGTAGCGGCGTCGCTGCGCCTATCCACCGGCGCACATGTGCTTGATTTGGGCTGCGGGCCGGGATTCCTTGCCATCGCTTTCGCCGAGCTCGGCTGCACCGCATTGGGCATCGACCCCAACAAAGGCATGCTCGCTGCCGCGAGGGAACTCGCGGCCAAGCAGGCCGTGTCTTGTGAATTTCGCCAGGGCTCGTCCTACGCGCTCGGCCCAGAACTTGGGCAATTCAAGCTCATCACAATGGGCCGTTCCTTTCATTGGATGGAGAGGGCCGGAACGCTTCGTGCGCTCGACGCCATCCTCGAGCCTCAGGGCGCCGTGGCACTGTTCGGCGATCACCACGTCAAATGTCGGGAAAACAATTGGGTCCAAGCTTTCGAAGCAGCGCGGCTCCGCTTCGAGGGTCGCGACGAATTCACCAGGCTTCGAAAATCCGGAAGGATCGACGGGCACGAGACGGTGTTCATCGATTCGGCTTTCGCTTGCCTGGATCGTCTTGGCGTCGTCGAGCGGCGCACGGTCAGCATCGAGGCGCTCGTTGCACGCGCGCTTTCCTATTCTGCCTCTTCCCCTGAAAAGCTGGGCAACCGTAGACTTCAATTCGAAGCGTCCGTTCGGGAGGCCATCTCACCGTTTGCCGAGAACGGGTCTCTCACCGAACTCGTCGAATTCAGCGCTCTCGTCGCCCAAAGACCCCAATCGGCGGGGTGAACACTGGCCCAAGTTCGCGCGAAATTTCCTCTGCGTTTCCCAATTCTCATACCGGACGAATGTACTCTCAACTCCGAAGCAAGCGCATCTCGGCAATTCTTCTGTTCCCTCATCGATCCTCGAATTTGTCTTAACACCCAAGTTCGCGAATTTATCGCATCCTTGATGATGGATTAGGCAATCTTTCAAAGCTGCCCGGCATAATCATGGTAGCCGACAGCGAAGATGAGCCATGTTTCAGGAACGTCGAAAAAGCGTCCGAGTGGACTGGAATGCCGCGGCGCTCGTCTACGATTGCGATGACGAATGGGGGTGTCCTTGCGTGATCAAGGACCTCTCGAGTGGAGGCGCCAAGATCACCGGGCTGGCCTGCAAGAACCTGCCCGACGAGTTCATGCTGCGCATTTCTCGTGCCCGAGGCAGCCGAAAATGTCGGGTGCTTTGGCGCGACACCGACAAGTTGGGGGTGCGATTTATCGAGCACTTCGCGAGCGCGGACGAGCCGAGCGTCGATCGGATTCGTAGAGCATCGGCGAAGGCTTACGCTTGAGTTCAGCTTCCGCTTGAGTTTCAGCTTCCGCGCCTGGGTAGACCCGCCCGCTTTCTTAGTTGCCCATGCATCCACCGGACTTACCTCCGACGAGTACTTGGGCGTGTCCGTGTCGAGTGCTAGCGTCACGAAAGCCGTGGGCCAGTCTGCCCCCCAGCTAGCCGCGGTCAGGGCCCTGCCGACCCTGTCGGTGGGGCCCGCTGTTTTTAGGGGCGGCGAACGTTCCCGCGGTCCTGTCCAAACGTGCGGCAGGGTTCAGGCGATCAGGTCTTTGGCGGGCGCGACCTTTTCCGAGCCGGGAAACACATCCCGAGCAAGAATTGCGGGCGAGGCGCCGAGAAGATCGACCGCTATGCCTTTGGCTATCGCACGCAGGTCGGTCGTGGCCGCGAGGTCACGCCCGTCACGTAGCTGGACATCCTTGAGGCCCGGCCAGTCCGCGATGACGCGCCCGCCTCTGATCGCACCGCCCGCAAGAAAGGCGGTCGTGCCGGTGCCGTGGTCGGTGCCCTCCGTCCCGTTCACACGAGCCGTCCTGCCGAACTCCGTCGCGACAAGGATCGCGGTGTCCTTCCACAAAGAACCGAGCTCTTGCTCAAACGCCGCGAAGGCGCCGTCGAGTCCAGACAAGAGACGAGCCAAGCGGCCGATCTCCTGCGCGTGCGTATCCCAGCCTTCGAAAGCGAGGGCGGCGATGCGTGGGCCTTCGGGTTGCGCCAACAGCTTCGCCGCGCCGGCCGCGAGATGCTTCATGCCTTCGGGATCGCCGGGCCCACCTCGCGCACCGAGTTCGATGCCCGTGGCGATCTTGCCCGTCGCAATCCCTTCGGCGAGGGCATGCGCCAGGAGCGGATCGCGCTGGCCGTAGAGATCCATCAAGCGCATCGCCAGATCGTCGCCGGCTTGCGGCAGCACGGCCGGCGCCCAACCGAGCACGGGAGCCCGGCCGCGGATCACGAGCGGAGCGTTGGCACCGACCGCCAGGCCTACGGCTTGCTCAGACGCTCCGGGAGCGATTTTTTCCCCTTTTGGCAACCCGATCAGCATGCGATTGAGCCAGCCGGAATCAACTCTCCCAGGCGTCTCGTATCCTGACTCGAGCACGTCCTGGCCATCGAAATGCGAACGATCACGATAAGCCGTCGCGCTTGCATGCACGACGCTGGCCTGGCCTGCGCGAAAGAGCCTTGCGAAATTGGGCATGGACGGGTGAAGCGCAAAAAAGCCATCGAGCGGCAGTGCCGGATTTGGGCCTTGCGCATGCAAGGCGATGCCTTGACGCAGCGCTTCGTAATCCGGATCGCCAAGAGGAGGCACCGCCGTCAGGCCATCGAGCGCGCCACGCAGGATGATGGTCACGAAACGCGCGTCACGGCCGCGCGCGGCTTGCGCCCAGCGCGGCATGAAAGCCCAAGCGAAAAGCGCACCGGAAGCGCCGAGCACGGCGCGACGCGAAGTCGTCATGGTTTCGCAAAGCATGGATCACCGCCTCTGAAATTCGGGAGACATGAAAGCGATGGCAAGACCCTGCGCGCGGCTTTCGGCACGCGAGACAGCGGCGCGGGTCTCATGCGAAAGAAGAGGCCCAAGGCGCGTGTCGATGAATTCAGGGGGGTCGAAGTAATCGGCGCCTCTGGTCGCGGCAGTGTTGGCGATGTCCATGCGCATCCGGATCCCTTCGGGCGAAGCCCAAGCATCGATTGTGTCAGAGAAGCCATTCGGACCGGCCGGCTGCCACAAGGGTTCGCCCATCGCATAAAGGGCGCCGAGAACCTGCTGCGGCTCTGGCTTCGCACCCGTCGCGCGCAAAACCGCGATGATGAATTCAAGCGGCGACCGGATCTTCGTGAGCTCAGGCGCCCAAGACTCATCGGCTTCGATAAGCGCCTTCGATACGGGTGCAAGATCGCCATCCGTCGTGCGAAACGTGTTTGCAAGCCTCTCGACGAGGATTTGGGGCGGATCATCCGCAACGAAATGACGCGCGAGCTTGGTCGCGACATGAGTTGCCGTCGCAGGATGGCGTGCGAGTTCGGTCAGCGCCGCCCTTCCCTGCTCGAGCCCCGCATCCACATACGTCTTGCCGAGAAGGCGTTGAGCACCGGGCTCATGCGCGTTACCGAAAAAAACGAAAGTTCCCGGACTGCCCAGACGGCCCTCGCGCCCCGTCACGGTCCAGCCCGTAATGATGCGGGCGAGCGAGGTCACGTCCTCTTGCGTGTAGCCGCCGTTCACGCCCAGTGTGTGAAGCTCGAGAATCTCGCGCGCTAAATTCTCGTTGAGGCCACGCTTGCGGTTCTGCCCGGCAACCGAATTCGGTCCGAACGACTGCTGATTGTCGAGGTACAACAGCATGGCGGGATGTGTCTCGACGGCCATCAGCATGTCGGTGAAGCGACCGAAAACATGAGGCCTGATCGCTTCGCGCTCGAAGGCGCCGGCGATTATTCGAAGAGCGGGTCCCTTCGCTGCGGAAACAGCGAAATGGTTCGCCCAGAACATCGCCAACCGCTCGCCGAACCCGATGCGCGGAACATGGGTTGTGCCGGAAAATCGCGCCTTGGCCTCGGCCAGGAACACCCGTTGCGGCAAGGGCGGGATCGGCTTGGGGGCAGGCGCGCCATTCGCTGGCGGGGGTGCAACGGGAGAAGACGCGGCGGAAGCGCCTGCGCGCGCGCCTTCCATGGTGGGCTGAGCGGCCATGGCTTCGGGTTTACCTGGCTGGTCGCTCGCCATCGGCGCTTGCGGCGGCCCTGCTTGAGGCGCGCCAGTCCCGTCGGCCGGCTTGCGCTCGCGCGCTTCCTTTTGTTCGTCGCGGAATGCATAGAAATCGGCGAGCAGATCGGCTGTCGGCTTCAGCTCCTCGCCCGAAGGAAAAGGAACGGCGCGATTTGTGATTTCTTCGAGCAAGGCGCCACGCGGATCCGATGAGATGGCATCGAGATCCCCTTGCCTTGCGCCCAAACCAAAGCGTGAAAGCGCAAGTCCGGCATCCATGCGCTTCGACGAATGAGCCATGCCGTCCGTCCTGAACCTATTCACACGACCACATGACATCACGCGGTGAGTTAAGGCGCGATGTCCAGGATGTGAACTTATCGTAGGCTCGATGAACAGCTGATGAGCAGCGCCTTGTGTGCCTTTGCTTGGGTTTGTCTCTCGAAACACAATGGCGCTGCGTATCTCTCCTGAACCGCATGCTATACATACTCGACCTCTGTCGCGGAGAGCCCATGGAAGAAGCCCGCCTGCGCCGGAAAATCGCGGTCATCATGGCCGCCGACGTCAGCGGCTACAGCCGGCTCGTCGCCGAAGACGAGGATGGCACGTTGAAGCGCCTGATGGATTACCGCGAAATCTTTACTGATTTCGTGAGCCGGGGCCACGGACGCATTTTCGCATCCGCGCACGACATCATTCGCCGCGCGCTGCAGCTTTGCGCGGAGCTCGCGGCGTGCCGCGAGAAGGGCTCCGGGATGGGATGTGTGATCTCCGCGATCGGCCCCTTCACGGTGCGGCCGAAATCATAACTCACGCGAGATGCTCTGCGGCTCGCAAACGTCACTGTGTCCAATCTTCCCCGGGCGCGTCGAAGCGACTTGCGATTCGGGTACGCCGCAGCGGCAAGACTCACTTCTTGCTGTGCGGCAGGATCGCGCTCAGCACTTGGCGGGCGGTGCCTTTGATCACGCTCTCCTCGTGCGGATCGCCTTTGACGAGAGCCTCCGTGAAATTGCGCGCTTGTTCCAACGTAATATGCGGTGAGAGCGGCGGCACTTCCGGATCGGTCTTCACCTCGAGCAGGACGGGCTTGTGTGCGCTCAGCGCCTCGTCCCAGGCGGAGCCGAGCCGCTCCGGATCATCGACGAAAATACCTTTCAGGCCGATGAGTTCGGCAAAGCGATGATAGGGCACATTGGGTATCTGTTGGGAGGCATTGAATTTCGGATCGCCTTCCATGACCCGCTGCTCCCAAGTTACCTGATTGAGGTCCTCATTGTTGAAGACGCACACGATCCAGCGCGGGTCCTGCCATTGGCGCCAGTATTTGGCGACCGTGATCAGCTCTGCCATGTTGTTCATCTGCATCGCGCCGTCCCCCACAAGCGCCACGACCGGACGCTCGGGATGCGCGAATTTGGCTGCGATGGCGTATGGAACCGCGGCACCCATCGAGGCAAGCCCCCCGGACAGCGAAGCCATCATGCCCCGCCTCATCTTCAGGTCTCGTGCAAACCAATTGGCACAGGACCCTGAATCGCTCGTCACGATCACATGGTCGGGAAGGCGTGGCGACAGTTCCCAGGTCACCCGTTGCGGATTGACCGGGTTGCCTTGGGCCAATGCACGTCTTTCGAGCGTCTTCCACCACGCGGCGACATCCTTCTCGATGGACTTGCGCCAAGTCGTGTCTGTCTTCGCATGGAGCTTGGGCAAAAGAGCCCGCAGCGTCTCGCGCGCGTCGCCTACGAGGTTCACTTCCATCGGATAGCGAAGGGAGAGCATGTCCGGCTCGAGATCGATCTGCACGCCGCGCGCCTTGCCTTCCTTTGGGAGGAATTCCGAATAAGGAAATCCCGAACCGACCATGAGCAAGGTGTCGCAATTGATCATCAGCTCCCATGAAGGTTTCGTGCCGAGAAGGCCGATCGATCCTGTGACCCAGGAAATGTCATCGGGAAGGACCGCCTTTCCAAGGAGCGCCTTGGCAACGCCCGCGCCGAGCCGGTCGGCGACGGCGACGAGCTCGTCGGTCGCGCCGAGGGCGCCAGCGCCCACGAGCATTGCGACCTTCGAGCCCTGATTGAGGACCTCGGCGGCACGATCCAAATCGGCCTCGAAGGGGATTGTCCGCGGGCGCGCGTAACCGACGCCCGAATGCACCGTCCCATGTTTGCGCGCCGGTTCGGCGTAATCGAGCTCCTGCAGGTCATTTGGAAGCACGATCGCGGTGACGGTCCGGCGTCCCAACGCGATCCGCACCGCACGGTCGACAAGGTGTCGCACCTGCGCCGGGGATGATGCCTGCTGCACGAAGGCACCCGCCACGTCCTTGAACATGGAGATGAGATCGAGCTCCTGCTGGTAATGACCGCCGAGCGCGTTGCGCGCCTGCTGGCCGACGATGGCGAGCACAGGCATGTGGTCGAGCCGCGCGTCGTACAGGCCGGTGATGAGGTGGGAAGCGCCGGGTCCGGAAGTGGCGATGCACACGCCAAGCTCACCTGTGAACTTGGCGTGGGCCGAGGCCATGAACGCCGCCATTTCCTCGTGGCGCGCCTGCACGAACTCGATGGCCCCGTCGGCGCGATTGAGCGCGCCGAATACGCCGTTGATGCCATCCCCGGGATAGCCGAAAATCCGGCGCACGCCCCAGGCGTGCAAGCGCGACACAATGAAGTCGCCGACCGTTTGCGCCATGGCCGCACCTTTCGCCGAAAGCTCGAGCCCGAAAGTGGTAGAGATCGGGAAAACATTCGATGTGCCGACGGGTTCCTTTCTCGCGAGAGAACAACAGGTTCTTTCTCGCGAGAGAAGAGGCCACGCGGCTCGAAGGCGCGCGCGAACGAGCGGCTTACGGCCCGAGAAGGTCGATCAGCGCGGGGATGAGCGGTGCGTCGGCGGGGGGCATCGGGTAGTCGCGCAGTTTTCCAGGGCGAACCCACGCCAACGTCTGACCCTCGTGCGGCATGACGATCCCCGCCCATTTGCGGCAGATGTAAAGCGGCATGAGAAGGTGGAAATTTTCGTAGGCATGACTCGCGAATGTGAGCGGGGCGACGCAGGGGATTTCGACCGCGATCCCGAGCTCTTCCTTGAGCTCACGCACGAGCGACACCTCCGGTCCTTCGTCAGGCTCGAGCTTCCCGCCCGGAAACTCCCATAAGCCGGCGAGCGTCTTGCCCACCGGACGTTGGGCGATCAGCACGCGCCCATCCGCGTCGACGAGTGCACAGGCCACGACAAGCAAAATTGGCGGCTTTGCCGCACCGGGATCAGCCATGGACGACGGCACGCAGTCTCATTCGGCGGCCTGAGCTTCCGCGGAAAGCGGCCGCCGCAAGCTTTCCCCCTCCTCGGCCTCGGCGCGTTCGAGCGCCTCTCGTGCCGCATCCATCTCGCGCTGACGGTTCCACAAGGCCGCGTAAATTCCGTCGCGCGCGAGAAGCTCCGCGTGCGGGCCGCGCTCCACCACAACCCCGTTGTCGAGCACAATGATCTCGTCGGCGTTGACCACGGTCGACAACCTGTGAGCGATGACGATCGTCGTGCGCCCTTGCGAAACCCGGTCAAGCGCGGCCTGGATCTCCTGCTCGGTGAACGAGTCCAGCGCCGATGTGGCCTCGTCGAGAACCAGGATGGGCGGACCCTTCAGGATGGTGCGGGCGATGGCGACGCGCTGTTTTTCACCGCCGGAGAGTTTCAGCCCACGCTCGCCGACCGGCGTCGCATAGGCTTCCGGCAGGCTTCTGATGAATTGCCCGATCTGCGCAAGCTCGGCCGCCTGTTCGATCTCGGGCTCCGATGCGTCCCAACGGCCATAACGGATGTTGTAGCCGATCGTATCATTGAACAGCACCGTGTCCTGCGGAACCATGCCGAGCGCCCGCCGAAGTGAATCCTGGGTGACGAGCGCAATATCCTGCCCATCGATGAGGACACGCCCGCTCTGCGGCTCGTAGAAGCGAAAGAGGAGCCGAGAGATGGTTGATTTGCCCGCGCCTGAGGGTCCCACGATGGCGACCGTCTTGCCCGCCGGCACATCGAAGGTGATGCCCTTGAGAATCGGGCGGTTCTGCTCATAGGCAAAGCGAACGTTGTCGAAGCGCACGGCCCCTTCCTTCACCACGAGAGGGCCCGCGCCCGGGCGATCCGCGATCTCGGGATTTTGACTTAGGATCGAGAACATCTCCTCGATGTCGATCGTCGCCTGTTTGATCTCACGATAGACCATGCCCATGAAGTTCAAGGGGATGTAGAGTTGCACCATCATGGCGTTGATCATGACGAAATCACCGACCGTCTCGGTCCCCGCGATGACGCCAAGCGAGCAAAGCGCCATCGCCAGGGTCAATCCCACGGTAAAAATCACAGCCTGGCCCGTGTTGAGCACGGCGAGCGACGTATACGAGCGCACGCTCGACCTCTCGTAGCGCTCCATGGAAAAATCGTAGCGCTCAGCCTCGCGCTGCTCCGCTCCGAAATATTTGACGGTCTCGTAGTTGAGGAGGCTGTCGACGGCCTTGGTAGTCGCCTCGGTATCGGAATTGTTCATGACACGCCGAATGCCGATCCGCCAATTCGTCGCCATCACCGTGTAAGAAAGATAGATCACGATCATGACGGTCACGAGCACGACGTAGCGCCAATCGAAATGCAGCCAGAGCACTGAGATCACGAGCGCAAATTCGATGATGGTCGGGATGACCGTCATCATCGTGAGGCGCGACAATTCCTCGATTCCATTTCTGCCTCGCTCGAGCACGCGCGTGAGGCCCCCGGTCTTGCGTTCCAGATGGAACCGCAGCGACAAGCGGTGCATGTGTTCGAAGGTTCGGCGCGCCAGGCGGCGCACCGCGTGCAAGGCAACGCGCGCGAAGAGGCCTTCGCGAAGCTGCGTCAAGACCACCATCAAGATGCGAACGAAACCGTATAGGAAAGCCAGGGCGAGTGGCCCAGCTATCACGATGCCGAGAATGCTGTGCGTGACGCTCACGCCCTTTGCCGCACCTGCGAGCGCGTCAGTCGCCCATTTGAAGGTGAAAGGGACCGCGACGGTGACGAGCTTGGAGATGACCGTCAACGCGAGCGAGGCAGCGACCCGCAATTTGAGGTCAAATCGATCGGATGGCCAAAGATAAGGCCAGAGCCGCACCATGGTCGCCAAGAGGCTCGCCTCGCCCTTGGGCGCGCCTTCATCTTGCGGCGGTTTCGCGGGCCCCGATGACGTCGGAGCTTTGGTTTGCGAGGCGAGGCGCGGGACGGACGACATTCCAGACTTTCAGCTATGAGCCGGGGGAGAAAATCACCCCCCTGAATCAACCTCAAAGTAACGCTTTACCAAAGGCTTAGGGTCAGTGGGATCGGGTCCGGGCAGAGGAATCGGCTCCCACGCACCTAGCCTCTTCATATAAGTGTTCGCCCGATCTGTCGCGCAACGTGGGGCGAAGGCGAAAATTTCGAGCTTTTATGCCCCTTCGCCGTTGACGCGCCTCTCTTTCCTGTGTGGTCTTGGTCCATGCGCGAGATTCGTTCCATCTGTGTCTATTGCGGCTCCGGGCAAGGAACCGACCCCGTTTTCAGCGTCGCCGCGCGCGTGCTCGGCCAGATGATGGCCAAAGCCGGCATTCGCCTTGTGTATGGCGGGGGTCGCATCGGGCTGATGGGAGAGGTTGCGCGTTCCGTGCTCGAGACGGGTGGCCGCGTCACCGGAATCATCCCCGAGTTCCTGAAGGCCAGAGAGGTCATGCTCGCCGACGCGCAAGAGCTCCATGTCGTGGCGGACATGCACGCGCGCAAGAAGCTCATGTTCGACAAGGCCGACGCCTTCATCGCGCTCCCAGGTGGCGTCGGCACGCTCGAAGAGCTGGTCGAGCAGCTCACCTGGGCGCAGCTCGGCCGCCACGACAAGCCGATTTTGATCGCCAACATCAACGGATTCTGGCGCCCGCTCCTTTCCCTTCTCGCGCACATGCGTGAAAGCGGCTTCGTTCGGCCTGGGCTGGAGGTGAAATACCTCGTCGCCGACCGTATCGAGGATGCACTCGACATGATTCTTGCCGCGGCGCCAGTGGAAGCCCCTCAGGACGAAGAAGCTCGCGACATCATCCGTCGCATGTGAGACATGCGGTTCTCGCCCGCGCGCCGGCTTCGAGTTTCCGCGGTCACGCCCTGAGTTTCGCGCTCGCAACCACTTCCGCAAGTGGGGTCACTTCATCCATGTGGCCTCCGAGCGCATCATAAGCCTCGCGTGGCATGGTGAACTCGATCGGCGCGACCAGGGCTGGCGTGGGCACCGAGCCGAAGGCATTGCGCGGCAATCTCGTCACATCGACCATGACGGTAATTCCTCCGCCCGGCCACAAGTAAACCGGCGCGCCGCCCATCGTCACCCGAACCCCGAGGTCATGGATCGAGCGCGTGAGAAGAACAGGGTTTTCCGTCACGCCCGCCCTTAACGAGCCGCCTGCCCCAGCCATGAACAGAACCGAGGCGAGCGCCGGTTCGCAATTCTCTCCGATCCGGTCGACCACCTTGGCGACGGCCGCCGGCATGCTCGCCGGCACGGGACGCAGCGCCTCGTCGAGCACGCAAAAAAGCGCGTCCTCCCCGGTGGTGGATGTAAAAAGAAGGCGAAGGCCCGGCCAGGCCAGCTTGGGGTCGATGGACTGGATGAGCGAAAGCGGGTCGGTGATGCTCGTGCCGCCCCAACCCGTGCCCGGCTCGGCGACCTGGAAAATGCGCCCCGGCGTCGATTTGCGGCCGCGCACGCGCACCCCGCTCGGACGCATGCCCAGGAATTTGCCGGCCTGATGCTCGGAAAGCACGCCGGTGATGTGATCGTCGACAACTATCACCTCGTCGACTTCGCCATGCCATTGGCGCGCGAAGATGCCGATCGTCGCCGAGCCGCAGCCGACGCGCATTCGCTCTTCCTTCGCGCCGTTGACGATTGGGGCGGCGCCGGCCTGAAGGACAAGGCTCGCGCCATGGTCGATCGTCATCTCCACGGCTTCGCAATTGCAAAGCGCGAGGAGGGCCTCGCAAGTGACGTTGCCTTCTGCCTTGCTGGCGCCGGTGAGGTGGCGCACGCCACCGAGCGCGAGCATTTGAGAGCCATATTCGGCAGTCGTGACATGACCGACCTGTTCGCCGCGAACGCGCACGGGCGCGGCTTCCGGTCCGAGATGGCGGTCCGTGTCGATCTTCGCCTTGACCCCGCAATAACTGAAGATCCCTTCCGTCACGACGGTGACGGTGTCGACGCCGTCATATTCGCCGGAAACGATGAAGGGCGCAGGCTTGTAGTCGGGATAGGTGGTGCCCGCTCCGATGCCGGTGATGAAGGCGTCCTCCTGGGGCAAGAGGCCACCATCCCAATCGGCAGCCGCCTCGAGGAAGGGTCGCACGCTTCCGCCTTCGGCCGCCACACGGCGCGTCAGCACGATCGGATCGGTTCGCACGAGGCGGCCTTCTTCATTCGCGTAGCGCGAGCATGCACCGGCTCTCCCCGGCCGGATGCGGCAAAGGACCGGGCAGGCGTGACAACGCACGATGCCTTCATCGCCTTCCTCGCGCGCTCCGAATTTCTCCGTCTGGTCGCGAAAGGCGCTCATCTCTCAGATCTCCGTCGCGACGCCGGCGGCTTCGAGCGCGGCGCGAACACGATGGGGGAGCGCGGGAATGTCCCGGATGGAAACGCCCGTGGCATGACGGATGCCGCTGAGGATCGCGGGAGCCGCAGGGACGAGCGCCGGCTCTCCAACGCCTTTGGCGCCGAAGGGGCCAAGCGGCTCGGGAGCCTCGATGAGGATGATCTCGATCGCGGGGACATCGCCAAAGCTCGGGATGAGGTAATCGTGCAGGTTTTCCGTTCGGCCGGGCACATATTCCTCCATGAGCGCAAGCCCGATCCCTTGCGCGATCCCGCCATGGATTTGCCCCTCGACCAACGTCGGGTTGATGGCGCGGCCGACGTCATGGGCCGCGACGAAGCGCTCGAGCCGCACCGTCCCCAGGCTCATGTCGACGTCGAGCGCGACGATCTGCGCCGCAAAGCCGTAAGTGGCGTATGGTACGCCCTGACCCTTCACGTCGAGGGGCTCAGTGGGAGGGTCGAAATCTCCCACCCCTTCGAAGACGATGCCGTCGGCCCCGCTCGGCGAGGAAGAAAGATCGATGACCGAGCTTTCGCTCTTCCCCTCGACCGTAAGGGCGGAACCCTGAAGTGAAAACCGCGCGCCCGGCCCCGCATTGGTGTGCCGCAATATCTCCGCTCGCAAGGCAAGAGCCGCATTCTCGGCGGCCTTGCCTGAGACGAAGGTTTGGCGCGAGGCGGAAGACTTGCCCGCATCCGCCGTCTTGTCGGTATCTCCCGCGACGATCGTAAAGGCCGAAACGGGTAAGCCGAGCGCATCGGCGGCAATCTGCGTCAGCACGGTGGTCGAGCCTTGCCCGATATCGACGGCGCCGTTGAAGAACAGAAGCTTTCCCTCGCGGGTAAGCGCAATGCGCATGCGTGAAGGGTTCGAGAGCGCCGTGTTGCCGATCCCGTACCACATGCAAGCGATGCCGGCGCCGCGGCGCGTCACTGCGCTTTTTTCATTGAGCGTCCGCGCCTCGTCGAGCATGCGCTTCCAATGCGGGCGAAGCGCCTCGAGGCAGCGATCGAGCCCGGCGCTCGCTTGCAGTACCTGTCCGGTCGCGGTCTCATCGGCGATGCGCAAGGCGTTGAGGAGCCTGAACTCGAGCCGGTCGAGCCCACATTTCTCGGCGAGCTCATCGTAGAGCGCTTCGTGCGCAATCGCGGCCTGCGGCACGCCGAAACCGCGAAAGGCTCCCGCGATCGGGCCGTTGCTGTAGATGGCGCGCGCCCGATTGAGCACATTGGGCACGCGATAGGGGCCTGCGCCATGCACGGGCACCCGGCCCGCGACAGTCGGTCCCCAGGACGCATATGCCCCGGTGTCGAAATCCCCCTCCATGGCATAAGCGGTGATCCGGCCTTGCGCATCGCAAGCAGCGGAAGCCGAGATGGCCGAGGGGTGGCGCTTCGTCGTCGACGCCATCGATTCGGGGCGCGTATAGACGGACCGCACCGGTACACCCATCTGCCACGCCGCAATAGCGAGCATGGGTTGCAAGGACACGTCGAGCTTGCCGCCGAACCCTCCCCCGCAAGCCGAGGGAATGATCCGAACGTCGCCAGGCTCGAGACCGAGAACACGTGCCACCTCGTCCCGGCTCATATACGGGGCTTGCGTCGAGGCGAAGACCTCAACCCGATCGCCAACGCGCCGCGCGAAGCCGGCCTCAGGCTCGATATAGGCGTGCTCCACGAAGCGCGTCGAGAACACGCCCTCCGCCATATGGGCACAGTCACGAAAAGCGGTGTCGATGTCCCCCTTCTCAACCCATCCTCGCACGAGCACGTTGTCTGGGCGCGACACGTGCACCTTGTGAGCGTTGGGTGAGAGCGCGGCCTCGATCCCGAGGACGGGCTCGAGCGGCTCCCAACGGATCGGGAAGCGGCGCACATCGAAAGCGTCAATCGCGGCACGCTCGCCGATGATGGCAGCGACAGCCTCGCCGCGGTAACGCGTCTCGCCTTCGGCGAATACGGGCTGATCCTTCGTGTCGGGGAAAATGCCGAAGGAGTTCTCGCCAGGCACGTCCACCGCCGTGAGCACCCGGAATATGCCCGGCTCATTCGAGACAAACGCACCAAGATCGCCAATTACGAAACCGGCGCGCCAATGAGGCGATCGGATGGCCCGAAGCCAAAGCGCGCCTTCCGGCGCTTGATCGGCCCCGTAGATTTCGCTCCCGTCGAGCTTGGAAAGGCCATCGAGACGGGCGACCCTCGCCCCGACCGCGCTCGCCATTTCCGCCGCAAGGTCTTGGGACAGCGCTGTCGATTTGAACCCGGAGGGACCGCCATCTCCTATATGTGAGACGTCCTCCCCCGCAAGGCCGTCATCGGGTTCGAGGAAGTTTTGAGCATCGAGAACCGCATCGCAAATCTTGAGATAACCGGTGCAACGGCAAAGGACGCCGCCGAGCGCCGTTTCGACCATGGGCCGATCGACCTTCTCGACACGGCGCAAAAGTTCCAGGGACGCCATCAACATGCCGGGAGTGCAGATGCCGCATTGGGCCGCTCCATGATGATGAAAGGAGCGTTGCAGCGCGGGCCCGATCGGATCCTCCGCAAGACCCTCGATCGTCTGCACGCGCCTGCCCTCGAGCTGTGCGGCAGAAACCAGGCACGCGCAGGCCTGCTCTTCGTCGATGAGCACCGTGCAGGCGCCGCAGTCGCCGGCGTCGCACCCGACCTTGGTGCCGGTGAGGCCGAGCTCTTCGCGCAGCAAACGCGACAAGCGCATATCGGGACGCGCCCCGACCTCGACCTTCCTGCCATTGACGGTAAGCGCGACTGCGCCGGTAAACTCCTCGGTGATCATGCCGCGACCTCTTCGACTTGCGGCTCCATGAAGTTCGCGAGAGCGCGGCGCACCAGAATGCGCGCGGCGGCGCGGCGATAATGCGAACTCGCGCGCACGTCATCCAGCGGGGTCAAAACGGAGAACAGTCCAGGCGTGACGCGCTCGATAAGCGACGCATCGAGCCTCTCTCCACGCAGTTCCGCTTCAAGCGCGGCAAGACGCGTCGGCACCGCCGAAGCGGCGCCGACCGTGATGCGGATGTCGGCAATAGTCCCGTCTGCCCCCTGGTCGAGGAGCATCGCAACCGACACGATCGAGATCACGAGATGGGAGCGCGCGCCGAGCTTCAGGAACAGCGAGCGCGAGCTCGCACGATGGCCCGGCAGGCGGATCGCGACCACGAGCTCGTCGCGCGCAAGTCCGGTTTGTCGATTTCCGCGGATGAAGCTCGCAAGCGGCACGCTGCGTTCGCCTCGCACGGACGCGATATCCACCTCGGCATCGAGCGCGAGCAAGGGCGGTACGCCATCCGCCGCCGGTGAGGCGTTCACGATGTTGCCACCAAGCGTGCCGCGATTTTGGATCTGCAAGCCGCCGATTTGCAGCGCCGCCTGCTTGAGCGCATCGAAGGCGGGTGGCAGACGCGCCGCGACGATATCGGTCCAGGTCGTCGCGGCGCCGATCAGAATGGCACGGCCGTCGCGCCGAATGCCCCTGAGCTGCGGGATCTGCGTGATATCGAGAAAATCGCGCGGGAAGCTCTCGAGCCAAGCCTGCTTGCCGGCACGCGTCGGATAAATGTCTGTGCCGCCTGCGAGAACCGTGAGCGGATGGGCCGAGCGGCCCTTGCCCGAAGCCTGCGCGAGCGTCGAGAGCGCTGCCTTCAACGAGGCCGGACGCAGGTAGATCGCCATCGCCTCAGCTCCCGTCTTAGCCCCTTCTATTTTCTTCGAACCGAACGCCGCGCGGCGCGAGAAATATTGCAAGAGAATGCCACGAGACCGATCGGGAAAATTCGCACCCTGCGACCATTGGGTTCACGCGACCTTGAGCTTTTTCTGCAGGCTCGTCGAAGAGGTGGTGTATTGAAAAAGGAGCTTCTTCTCCGGGTAGACGTAGCGATGCACCTTCTGAGCCGCGAGCGCCGCCTCGTGGAAGCCGGATAGGATGAGCTTCAGCTTCCCGGGATAGTGATTGATATCGCCGATCGCGAAAATTCCGGGCGTCGAAGTCTCGAACTTCTCCGTGTCGACCGGCACGAGATTCTCATTGAGATTGAGCCCCCAATCCGCGATCGGTCCAAGCTTCATCGTGAGACCGAAGAAGGGAAGCATCGCGTCGCTCTCGACTTCGAAAGTCGAGTTGTCATCGCGGCGCACGACCGCCGCCTCGAGCTTGGGCGCCTTGCCTTTGAGCGCGACCACTTGCCCGAGATGAAGGTCCATCTTTCCGTCCGCGACGAGCGCGCGCATCTGCTCGACCGAATGGGGAGCCGCGCGAAAGGCATCGCGCCGGTGCAGGAGCGTGACGCGCTCGGCGACCTTGTGAAGGTTCAGCGTCCAATCGAGCGCCGAATCCCCGCCTCCCACGATCAGGACCTTGCGTCCGCGAAAATTCTCCATCCGGCGCACGGCGTAGGAGACGCTTTCGCCCTCGAATTCCTCGATCCCCGGGATCGGCGGCCGCTTGGGTTGAAAGGACCCTCCGCCCGCCGCCACCACGATGCATTTACAAACGAAGCTGGTGCCGGCATCGGTCACCAGCCGGAAGCGTGGCGCTTCGGGAGTGCCGAGTGTCTCGAGGCTCACGACCATTTCGGAGAGATGAAACTTCGCCTCGAAAGGCGCGATCTGCTTGAGCAAATTATCCGTAAGGCCTTGGCCCGTGACGATCGGCATTCCAGGAATGTCGTAGATCGGCTTTTCCGGATAGAGCTCCGCGCATTGCCCGCCGACCTTGTCGAGAATGTCGATCACATGGCACTTGATGTCCAGAAGACCGAGCTCGAAGACCGCGAAAAGCCCGCACGGCCCGGCACCGATGATGACCACATCGGTCTCATGCGCAGCGCCGAGACCGGCTTCATCCACGGAGGGCTTCACCATCAGCATCCGGCAATCTCCATCTGGGCGAAACTCATTCGTATACGAATGAATAGCAAATCTCGCGACCACCTGCAACGGACCGTAGATAAGGCTTGTGAGCGAGGGAGGGAAGGTTGGAGGAGGCCACCTTTGCCAATGCAAATTTCGGCGGCTGGCGAGGCCGCAAGCGCCGGCCGTGAACATGGTTGGAGCAATCGTCCGCCCTTCGAGCAGTCCAACATTTGGCGCGCGGAGGCCGAACCCTCCCCGGGCCCTCGTGCCAGAGATGACTCAGATGATTCTTTCCAACAGCGAGACGAGCCGGTGCTGCTCGCTTGATGAAAGCGGCGCGAGCGTTGCCGCAGTCGCGGCTCGCGCCCTTTCGATGAGGCGAGCCACGAGTGCACTCCCCTCCCCGCTCAACCGAAGCTTGACGCGTCGCTGATCGGTCGGGTCTTGGGCTCGCTCGATGAAGCCTCGCTCGATAAGGCGCGTCACTACGCCTTTCGTGGTCGCGGGATCCATTCCGGTGAGCCTGCCGAGATGGTTTTGCGAGAGCTCCTCGGATTCCCCGAGCTTGACGAGGGCGGCAAATTGGGTGGGCGTCGGCCCATCCGCGCCTATCTCCGCAATGAATATCGCGACATGGCGCTGATGCGCGCGGCGCAGCAAATGGCCGATTTGCGCCTCGAGACGGTAGGGTTCGGGACGAGAGGGCACCGTCCTACATCCGGCTCGGCAAATAAGTGGCGATCAGGGGGAACGCGATTAGGATCACGAGGCGGACCATGTCGGCAGCGATGAACGGAATGACACCTTTGAAGATCGTGGCGAATTTCACGTCCTTCACGACGCTCTTGATGACGAAAACATTCATGCCGACGGGAGGATGGATGAGGCCGAGTTCCACGGTCATCACGATGATCACCCCGAACCAGATGGGATCGAAGCCGAGTGCCGTCACCACCGGAAAGATGATGGGCACGGTGAGGATGATCATCGCCATCGCATCCATCAAGCAACCGAGCACGAGATACATGAGCATGATCAGCGCAAGCACGCCATAAGGTCCAAGACCGAGCCCGGTCATGAATTCGGTGACCTTTTGGGGCACCTGCGTGACGGTGAGAAAATAGCCGAAGAGGAGCGCGCCGATCAGGACGGTGAATACGGCCGCGGCCGTGCGCGTCGCTTGCAGCAGTGAGGCTCGGATATCGGCGCGCGAAAGCCGCCCGCGCGCGACGCCGAGAAGAAAGGCGCCGCCCGCGCCCACCCCGCCCGCTTCGGTCGGCGTGAAAATTCCCCCGTAAAGGCCGCCGACGACGAAGACGAACAGGAGGAGCGGCGCCCAGACATCGCGCAAGCCTTGAACGCGCTCTTGCCATCGGCTCTTGGGGCCGGCGGGGAGAAATCCAGGGCGCACCGCTCCGATGACGCCGATCGTCAGCATGTGCATCGAGATCGCGAGAAGCCCCGGGAGAATGCCCGCGACGAAGAGCTTGCCGATATCCTGTTGGGTGATGATTCCGTAAACGGCGAGGACGGTCGAGGGCGGCAGCATGGCGCCGAGCGTGCCGCCCGCGGCGATCACACCCGTGGCGAAGGATTGCGGATAGCCGTAGCGGCGCATTTCCGGGTAGGCGACCGAGGAGAAGGTCGCGGCGGTGGCGACGGACGAGCCGGAAATCGCGGCAAATCCTGCGCAAGCCGCAATCGTCGCAACTCCGAGCCCGCCTTTCCGATGGCCGACGAAAGTGTTCGCCGCGCGAAACAACTCGCTGCTGATGCCAGAGGCGGACACGAAAGCGCCCATGAGAAGGAACATCGGGATCACACCGAAGGTGTAATCGGTAACGGTGCGCATCGAGGTCTGCCCGATGAGCTTCAAGGCGGGCCCCGAGCCCACGAGATACCCGAAGCCCGTGACGCCCACGAGCCCCATCGCCATGCCGACGGGCACGCGAAGCAGCATGAGCGCGAAAAGAACGATAAAGCCGATGACGGCGACGCTGTCGGAGCTCATGGACGAGGCGCTCGCGGGGGAGCATCTGCGGGCTTCACGGCGAAGCGCAAGAGCGTGAGGCGTGTCATTCGACTGGCTTCAAAGGCATGCGGCTGAAGCTGCCGGGCTGGAAGATCAATCGCCAGGTCCTGATCGCGATCAGGAGCACGGCCGAAACGTCTCCAACCCAGGCGATCGCGAAAAACGGCCAAGTCGGAAAGTGCAAATCATAGGTGAGCACATTGTCGGCGCGCGTCTGCGCAACCTTGTCGAACAACATCAGCGTCTGCATCGTCACGACGAAGAGAAGGACGAGGGTCGCGAAGATATCGATGATGCGCTGATATCTCGGAGATGCCGCCGACCAGACGAGGTCGACCGTGATATGCGTGCCGCGATAGCTTGTCGCCGCGATCCCCCAGAAGATCAGGATGCCGAGAAGCATTCGGCCGAAATCATAGCTGTCGGGGATGGAGGTCGAGAAGAATTTCCGCAACAGCACCGAGATGAAGGTGTCGGCTGCCACGAGGCCCACGAAGACAGCCGCGAGAAGCTCGATGCCATCGATGATGCGATCCATGAAACTGCGAGGTGGCGCGCTTGCTGGCGCGCTCGCACCCGCCGCCCCGATGGACTTCTCGCCCAATTGGGGCGCCGGTCCCACCATGGCTCGGACAGCCGATGAAAAGTCGCGCTTGAACGAGGTCTAATAGCCGGCCTTGTATTTCTCGAGCGTCGTTGTGAAGTCGGCGAAAGCCTTTTCCGGGTCAGCGCCTGTTTTCTTTACGCCTTCGGCCCATTTCGCCTTCAGCGGCTCGGCCGCCTTGCGCCACTGGGCAACCTCTTCGTTGGTGAGCTGATAGACGTCATGACCCGTTTCAGCCTTCACCTTGTCTCGTCCCGCATGCTCGAAATCCGCCCAGGGGCTCGCAAAACGTTGCGCCCATTCGGTCGTGCAGTGATCGTCGATCACCTTCTTTTGCGAAGGCGACATGTCGTCGTAGGTCTTCTTGTTCATCACCCAAACAAAATCGGAAACGTAGAGCGGCGCATCCATGTGGTATTTCACCACCTTGTCGATGCCGAAGAGCACGAGCGAGCCCCAGGGGAAGGTGATTGCGTCGGCGACGCCGCGCTCCAGCGCATCGCGTGATTCCGGCGCGGAGGCCTGCACATTGGTGCCGCCGAGGGACACGACGAAGGCCCCGATCGTGGCGTTGGCAGGCCTCACCTTCATGCCGCTGATATCCGAAGGAAGCAGTATTTTCTTGCGCGCGTGAATGCCGCTCGGGTCATGCACGAAGGCGAAGCAATAATGGACGTCTTTCATCTCCTGGGCCGCATAGGGACGGTACCAGGCGTCGAGCGCGGCCGAGCCTGTATGCGCGTCGGAAATCATGAAGGGCAACTCGCCCGCGGCGATCACCGGAAAGCGGCCAGGTTGATAGCCGGGGTTCACATAAGCGAGGTCGGCAATGCCGTCGCGCGCCATGTCATAGTGGTCGAAGGCCTTCCCCAATTGCTCGGAGGGAAAGACGAGGTAGTTGATCGTGCCACCTGAGGCCCTCTTCACATCCTCGGCCCAATCCTGGATCGCCTTCTGCAAGGGGTGGGACGGCGGCACCCAATGGGAAAGCTTGAGCGTGACGGGCTTGTCTTGCGCCGAAGCGGGCACCGAAGTGGCGGGCAGGACCGTGACGAGCAAAGCCGCGATTGCGGCGGCAACGATTTTCATTGGCTTCGTCCTCCCTCGGTCACGCCGAGCGCGCGAGCTCGAGCTCCTCCTATCGGCATGACGCGCGACGCGCGACCCGTCAAGCTCACCGATCGTGGGGTGCCTCCTTCTGTGCTTGCTGTCGCGACCAGGGCGCTCTCTCCGGATGGAGGGCGACAATTCACTTTTCGGCTGGAAACAGGACCCTGCCCCGGGTCGCGCCTCAAGGACCGGGATCAGCTTGGCGCGCTCAATGCATTCGCCATCGCGATAAAAGCCTCGAGGGTCAACTCCTCGGCGCGGCTCGTGGGCGGAACGCCGGCGGCCGCGATGAACGGCGAGGGGTCGGGGCCGAGCGTCTTGAGGCTTTGGCGAAGCATCTTGCGGCGTTGGCCGAACGCGGCAGCCGTCACCTTTTCAAGCGCCGCCCCATTGCAAGGAAGCGGGGACAGGCGCGGATCGAGACGCACCAGTGACGAGGTCACCTTGGGCGGGGGGGTGAAAGCAGAGGCCGGCACATCGAAAAGGAGCCGCGCCTCGCTGCGCCATGCGGCGAGCACACCAAGGCGCCCATACGCCGACCTTTCACGCGGCGTCGCTACGATTCGCAAAGCGACCTCGCGCTGCACCATGACCGCAAGCACCTGCCACCAAGGTGGCCAGGGCTCGGATTTCAGCCAACCCACGAGAAGAGGCGTCGCGATATTGTAGGGAAGGTTCGCGATCACGCGCACCGGACCCGAGGCGGTGAACGCGGCAAGATCGCGTCGAGGTTCGAGCGCGAGCGCATCCGCCTCGACGATGGTGAGGCGTGAATGCGCATGAGTGGCGATCTCCTCGAGCGCCGGAACGAAGCGGCGGTCCGCTTCCACGGCGACGACGCGCGCGGCCCCTTCCTCGAGGAGCGCTCGCGTGAGGCCCCCTGGCCCTGGCCCGATCTCGAGAACGGTGATGCCGTCGAGCGGGCCTGTCGAGCGTGCGATCTTTCGTGCCAGGTTGAGATCGAAGAGATAGTTTTGGCCAAGCGACTTGCGGGCCGAAAGCCCATGCGCCCGCACAACTTCGCGCAGCGGAGGCAGCGCCGCGAGCGAGGCCTTGACGTCAGTGGGCGGCGGCACGCTGCGTCTTCACCAGCCTGCCGGCGAGATCGAGCGCCGCCACGAAGCTCTCGGGCCGTGCCAGGCCCTTCCCCGCGATGTCGAAAGCCGTCCCATGATCGGGCGAAGTGCGAACGAAAGGCAGGCCGAGGGTGACGTTCACCGCCTCATCGAAAGCGATGGTCTTGATCGGCACGAGCGCCTGATCGTGGTACATGGCAAGCACGGCGTCATAGCCGGCGCGGGCCTTTGCATGGAAAAGCGTGTCGGCCGGAAAGGGGCCGGTCGCCGCGATGCCTTCGGCGCGTAGAATTTCGACGGCCGGCGCGACGATCGCGCGATCCTCGAAGCCGATCGTGTTGTTCTCCCCCGCATGCGGGTTGAGCCCCGTCACGGCGAGGCGCGGCGAGCCGACGGCGAAGCGTATCGCAAGGTCGCGCGCCACGACCCGTCCCGTGCGCACGATGAGATCGGTCGTGAGCCGCAAAGGAACCTCGGCAAGCGGAATGTGGATCGTCACGGGAACGATAGCGAGCTCCCTCGACCAAAGCAGCATGACAGGCATCACGGGCTCGTTCCAAAGCTCTCCCGCAAGCACGCCCAGGAACTCGGTATGGCCCGGATAGCTGAAGCCATGGGCCTGAAGCACGTGCTTTGCGATCGGGCTCGTCACCACGGCCGAGCACGCGCCTTCCTTGACGAGCGCGACCGCGCGCGTGATCGACGAGATCACGGCACGCGCATTCGTCACGCCCGGCTCGCCGGGCTTCGCCTCGACGGCCATTCCAAGATCGATGACGGGGAGCGCGCGCTTGAAGATCGCCCTCGCCTGTGCGGCTTCACAACGCTCGATGGCGACCTCGAGCCGAAGCTCGCGGGCCATTCGCGCGAGGAAATCGGGGTCCGCGACGACGGCGAAAGTCGAGGCGCCCGGGCGTTTGCGCCGCATCATCCAAGCGCGCAGGATCAGCTCGGGCCCGATGCCAGAAGGCTCTCCCATGGTCACGGCGAGGACGGGCCCAGGCTCTTTGGCATTCGAGCCTTTCGGGCCCTTCAGCGTGCTCATTTTGGAAGGCTGATGCCGTCGGCCGAGTTGTAAAGGTTGGTTACGTCGGAAGAGTAGCTGATGGCGCCGAGCGTGCGCAGTTCGAGGGTGAAGAGCACGGTTTCGTCCTTCACCCGTGAGCCCAGGGCCGAGGTCGTATATCCCTGCAGGTATTGCGCCTTGAAGGTGCAGCAATCGTTCTTGTACTGCAAGGTCATGGCGTTCTGGGCAGGTTCCCACAAGGCGTGCGAAAAATGATCCGTGCTGAAGCCGTTCAAGGTGACGAGGGTCGGCACGAGGTGGTTTGAGAGATCGAAGCTGATCGAGTAATTGAAAGTCCAATCCTGGAAGGGGCTGATACTCGTTCCGAGGTTAAGCGCCTCGCGACGGAACGGCTGGCCAAGCAATGGCTGCGCCTGGATGCGACCATATGAGGCAAAGAACGACAGGCTTCTCGCCACCCGGTTGTCCGCGAATGCATCGAAGGCCTGGAGCGGCGAGAAGCTGTTTTGGATTTCGAGCCGGTTCGCCGCGAAGGTCGCTTCATCGAACCGGCCACGCACAGTGGTGGTGAACCAGGGAACCGGTTGCACTTGGATTCGGCCCACGAAATCGGAGCGCCTGGTGCTCAATCCCGATTCGAGGCCGGTGTTGGCCAAATCACCGACCGCGAAGGAGTTGGCGCCGGCGAGCGCATAGGATTCCCCGAAGAGAAAGTTCGCGAAGGCTCCGCTCTTCGTGGTGAAGGTGTATTGCAGCCCGGCGTTGGCGCGTGTCCCGCCTTCCATCCGGTCATAGCCTGAAAACTTGTCCCATTGGAACAGCGTCGTGTCGTCGAAGACGAGGCTCTGTGCGTCCTCATTGGGCAGATGGCCGATGCGCGATTCATTCGGCCTTGCGATCACTTCCGCTATCGGCTCGATGACGCTCGTCCCCCAATCGCTGGTCGCCACGAAGGGGAAGCGGTATTCGAGGCCGATCGCCGGCATGGCGCGCACGCCGAAGCTCTGGTCGGGGCTGAGGAAATTATTGATCTGGATATTGTTGAAGCCGCTCGTGCTCACATCGGTGAACGACCCCTGACCCTTGAAATAGGCGAAGGGCGTCCA
>JAFBAS010000141.1 GCA_019247605.1 Hyphomicrobiales bacterium | reverse complement strand
TCACGTCGTGCCGGACATCGTCGGCGAGGCAGGCAAGCATGGTTTGCGTGTCGCCCACGTTGAAGGCGTCGTAATAGCGGCGGATGAGAGCTTCGGCTGTTGCTTGCGCCATGTCAGGCTCCGAACGAGATGGCTGACTTGTACCATTGCAGGGGTCGCGTTCAAGGCTTTGTCCACCCGAGCAGGTTTTCATGCATTCGCCACGCCGTTTGTGATATCACCGCTGTAAATTTGCACATCATGGTGTCAATGGCTGCCTTCACCGTAAGAAATCTTTCAGATGTAACCCTCAGGGCTTTGCGGAGGCGTGCCGCGAAGCATGGCCGGAGCACGGAAGCGGAGATCCGGGCCATTCTCGACGCTGCCGCTAGGCCAGATGATCGGCTCAAGATGGGCTCCGCTCTCACTCGCTTATTTCAACCGCTTGGAGGCGTGGATATTGACATTGAACGGGATCGCACACCGGTGAAGCCGATCAGCTTCGGAATGAGACTCGTAGACAGAAACATCATTTCGGAACGACACGTTTCGCCAGACCACTGACAGGAAAGCAAGCGAACCTCCGAATTGCCGCGTCGGCCATTCTCTCCGGTGACCTACCGCAATAGTTAGCCGACGACTCGTCTCTCGGTTCCTCACGGCGGAAGGACCTTCCCTGGCCTCAGGAGCGGCCGCAGATCGGCATAGCGGAGTGTGCAGAATTGCTCACCTTGCGCATAACCACCTCCCAAGTCACCAATGCCGAATCTGATATGTGCGCGCGTTTTCGAAAACGACCAGTTATCTGGATCGAGAACCACGCGGCGAAAATTTTGTGATACCGAAATAGCCTTACCCTCGGCGTCTCGCGCATCGAGTTCGATTTCCTCAGGATTCGAGGAATGAAAATTCTGCCGGCATAAAGCAATGACTCGCGTTAGACGGGACAATTCGAAGAAATCCTCCAGCTCCGCTGCTTTTCCGTGCTCGAGGTCGACGTTCAGATAATGAGTTTCATTCCATCCATGTGTCCCACCATTGTATTCATAGGAATTGATCGAGACAGATATGAACCTATCGCTCAAATAAGCGCGAAAAACGCTGGTCTCATTGCGGCAATTGCATTCCGATTATCAGGAATTTCCGGTGAACCTCCATAATCAATTTTCTTGTCCATTTCATCGTTGAATAGACGCTCGCCGGCGGTTCGTGGGACCGCAAACTTGAATGCGCTGACGTGGACCGAGGAGTCGCCCCTACGGAAAGGAGGACTATCCAACGCCAAAAATGTGAGCCGTCCTCGCCGCTCTGCTCCGATCCCCTCGACGTGTTCGAGAAAGTCTCGACGTTGGTCGATGTCTTCGCGAAGGGACTGCCCATCGATCTTACCGTCGAAGAGGGCGGATTGGCCTCGCCAAAAAATCCAATCTTCCTGCAGGGCCTTTAGTCCTCTCCTGTCGGCCTCATCCCGTGAGCGCCAGACGCGCCGATAAGTTTCGTTTAGCCTTTCATCCGCCGCCTTGAGTCTCGGGTCCGTGCAGGTGGCCTTTTCATCATCGAGCGACGCCTTAGTGCAATCAATAGCCAAGGCGAAACGAGGCCACAGAGCTATAGCGACGAGCAAGATGGCAAGTAAGCGCGCGCGCATCCGTATTGCCCTCCAGACCACCCCGAATGCACGAGCGCGGAGGCAAGGCCAAGACAAATTCGCGTGTTCGATTTATCGCAGGGCCGACAAAGTGGTTGTAGCCGCCCGCGCAACAGTGGGAGGAGGCGCATCGATGAATTTTCGACCTACCTCGCGAATTTCTTGTATTTCAGTCGGTGCGGGATGATGGTGTCGGTGCCGAGCCGGCGCATCTTGTCTTCCTCATAATCGGCGAAGTTGCCCTCGAACCACTCCACATGGCTGTCGCCCTCGAAGGCGAGAATGTGGGTGGCGATGCGGTCGAGGAAGAAGCGATCGTGCGAGATGATCACCGCGCAGCCGGCGAAATCCTCGAGCGCTTCTTCCAATGCGCGCAAGGTGTCGACGTCGAGATCGTTGGTGGGCTCGTCGAGCAGCAGAAGATTGGCGCCGCTCTTCAGCATTTTGGCGAGATGCACGCGGTTGCGCTCGCCGCCCGAAAGCTGGCCGACCTTCTTTTGCTGGTCGCCGCCCTTGAAGTTGAAGGCCGAGCAATAGGCGCGCGAGTTCACCTCGCGCTTGCCGAGCATGAGCTGGTCGAGCCCGCCCGAAATCTCCTCCCACACCGTCTTGTTGTCGTTCAACGCGTCGCGGGATTGGTCGACATAGCCGAGCTGCACCGATTCCCCGATCGTGATCGCGCCTGAGTCCGGCTTCTCCTGCTTGGTGACCATGCGAAAGAGCGTGGTCTTGCCCGCGCCATTCGGCCCGATGATGCCGACGATGCCGCCCGGCGGCAGCTTGAAGGAAAGATCGTCGATCAGAAGCCGATCGCCATAGCCCTTCTTCAGATGGTCGAAATCGATGACGTTGTTGCCGAGCCGCTCGGCGACCGGAATGATGATCTGCGCGGTTTGCGGGCCTTTCTCGGATTGCTTCGCTACGAGATCGTCATAGCGCTGGATGCGGGCTTTGTTCTTCGCCTGACGCGCCTTCGGGGAAGCCTGGATCCAGTCGCGCTCGCGCTCGAGCGCTCGCTGGCGCGCCTCCTCCTCGCGGCCTTCCTGCTGCAAGCGCTTCTGCTTTTGCACGAGCCAGGAGGAATAATTGCCTTCGTACGGAATGCCGCGTCCGCGATCGAGCTCGAGAATCCACCCCGTGACGTTGTCGAGGAAGTAGCGGTCATGCGTGACGAGGAGAACGGCGCCCGGATAGGCGCGCAAATGGTTTTCGAGCCATGCGGTCGTCTCGGCGTCGAGATGGTTCGTGGGTTCGTCGAGAAGCAGGAGATCGGGCTGCTCGAGAAGAAGGCGGCAGAGCGCGACGCGCCGGCGCTCGCCGCCGGAGAGCGTCTTCACATCGGCATCGTCCGGCGGACAGGCGAGCGCCTCCATCGCCTGATCCACCTGCGCATCGAGGTCCCAGAGGTTTTTGCTGTCGATCTCGTCTTGCAGCCGCGTCATCTCCTCGGCGGTTTCGTCCGAGTAGTTCATGGCGATCTCGTTGTACCGGTCGACAAGCGCCTTCTTGCTTGCGACACCGAGCATGACATTGCCGCGCACGTCGAGCGTCTCGTCGAGATGAGGCTCCTGTGGCAGGTATCCGGCGCGCGCGCCATCGGCGAGCCAGGCTTCGCCGGTCCATTCCTTGTCCGCACCCGCCATGATCCGCATGAGCGTCGATTTGCCCGCCCCGTTGACGCCGAGGATGCCGATCTTGGCATCGGGGTAGAAGGACAGGTTGATGTCCTCCAGCACCTTCTTGCCGCCGGGATAGGCCTTGGTGAGGCCGCGCATATGATAAATGAATTGCCGCGCCATGGGGCGTGTCGCTCGCTCGTTTGATTGTGAAGCTGATCGGGGCGCCTTCTAGCCTGTGGCGCGAGGCGGGTCCAGCGCTGTCATGATCGCAAGGAACTTTGCATGATCCTGGAACATGTTGGAAAAGCACCGAACATCGACCCTTCGACGCGCATCGCGCCGAACGCCGTGATCTGCGGCGATGTGACCATTGGGGCGAATTGTTCGCTCGGCTTCGGGGCGGTGGTCACGGCCGAGAGCGGCAAAGTCGCGATCGGGAAGAATTGCGTGATCATGGACACGGCCGTGATCCGTGGCGTGCGCAACCATCCCGCCTCAATCGCCGATAATGTGTTAATCGGGCCTCGCGCCTACGTGGTCGGTTGCACGATAGAAGGCGAGGCCTTCATCGCCACGGGTGCAACGATCTTCAACGGCGCCAAGATCGGCCGCGCCGCCGAGGTTCGTATCAACGCCATCGTGCATCTGCGCACCGTCATCGCGCCGGACGCGGTGGTGCCGCTCGGCTGGATCGCGGTTGGCGACCCTGCGCGCATTCTTCCGCCCGAGAGGCATGAGGAGATCTGGGCGATCCAGAAGGAGCTCGACTTTCCGAAATACGTCTTCGGGGTCGAGCGGGCGGCGCCCGGCGAAAGCATCATGCCCTCGATCATGCCGCGCTACGCGCGGGCCCTCAAGCATTGGCACGAGTGCGATCGGGAAATCGGGTGAAGATACCGCAAGCTAAAAGGCTCGCTAGTGCCGCGTCCGCAAAGCCAGATGAAGCCATGATTAGACTCAGCCGAAGCCGTGTCGCATGCTGGGCCTTCTCAAAAAAGGGAGGGTGATATGGCGAAATTTCTTGTCCAGGCCACGTATACGGCCGAAGGGCTCAAGGGTCTCAAGAAAGAAACTGCAGTTGGGCGTCGCAAAGCGATCGAAAACGTCGCAAAGAGCTTGGGCGGTAAGCTCGATTCGGTTCACTTCGCGCTCGGGGAATACGATGTGATCATCATTCTCGACTTCCCGAATACTGTCAGCGCGGCGGCCGCAGCCTTGGCTGCAGGCAGCTCGGGGTTCATCCGGCCGAAGACCACGGCCCTCCTCACCCCGGAAGAAACGGACGAGGCGTTCAAGATGAGCACGGGTTTCAAGGCGCCAGGCCAAGCCTGACGCCGCCAAGCCTGACGACGCCAAGCCTGACGACGCCGAGCTTGACGCCCCGGCGTCATTGATTGCATCCACCCTCCACCCGGCGATTGTTCTCGGCAGGATGAGGGAGGTGATGATCAGGCCGCCTCGATGCCTTCCTCGTCGTCGCGGTCGCGCGGAGCGCGCATGCGTTCGCGCATCCGGTCCCGGAAACGCCGACGACCCCGGCAGGCGGCCCTGAAGAAGGCGCGGAAGGGGGCGGTCAGGGCGTGCACGTCGTCGGCAAGGCGCAAGAGGCGCTCGCCTCTGTCGAGCTCCCGGTCGAGCCGCGCCATCGTGCGCGCGAGATCGGCCTCCTCGTCCTCGAGGAAAGTCTCGAAGGCGCGCGCGAAGACGCCGACCGCTCCTTGCAGCTTGAGCGGACCGAGCGCATCGGTGGTGTCGATTCCGGCGGCCGCCAGCATGAAGCGCTGCGAATTGAGCGCCACCTGATTCATGGCGGCGATCGAGAGCGGGTCGCGCCGCAGATCGCGCGCGATCGATCGCAAAGCGTCGCGATAGGGCCGCAGCGCGTCGAAGCGCCGCATCATGATGTCGAGCACGCGTTCGCGCGCCGGCTCTTCGGCGAGCTCGTCGGTCGTGCCCTCGAGCACGATGTGGTCGATCCTTTTGGTGAAGGCACCGAGGATAGCGCCCTTCGAGGGGAAGAGATCGCGCAACTCGGCAAGGGAGACCGAAGCGCGTTCGGCGATCTCTGCAAGTCCGATGTCACCAAAGGGTTTTTCGGCCGCGAGCGCCATGAGGGCATCGATCACGCGATCGCGTGGCGAGCCGGTCGCTTCGGGCCGCCCCGGCCGCGGCTGATGGGGTTTCCTGGCCATAGGCGCCTCCTTTTCAAACTCTTCCCAACATAGTGCGTTTGTGGCCGAGACAAAAGTGCGGCCGCGGATCAGGGTTCATTCCTTGGTCCGTCCGGAAACAGTGCGTCACCCCAGGCGGCATGGCGCAATCTCGCAAAGCGCTCGCGGTCGCGGCGGGCAACGACTTCCTCGACGAGGTGCCCGTCGTCTCGGCAAAGGCCGAAGCGCAGCTGCGCCTTCGAGACGCGAGCTCGCGAGACGAGCCGGCCGCGGGGACGAAGCGTCTCGACGGTTCTCGCAAAGGCGAGATAGATGAAGGGCTCGTCCTCGTAGCTTGTTTGCGCGGCTTTCACGAGCCGGTGTCGGCGCGAGCGCGCCAGGCGCTGTGTGAAATGACACCAGGCAGGTTGCGGCATCGGGCAGGCCTCGAGGTGGGGACAAGGCGCGACGAGATGAGCGCCCTTCTCGATCAAGGCGTCACGGCAGATGAGGATGCGGCGAAAGCCTTCGGGCGTGCCCGGCTCGACGAAGAGCAAAAGCTCTCTCGAAAGCTCCCATGCTCGCCGCGCATGCTCGGCGATTTCGTCGAGAGGAAGCTCGACAAGCGCATAGCTCATCATGACGACGTCGGCTGAAAGCCCGTCATAGGCGGAGGCGAGATTTGAACGGATGAACTTCGCCTCGCGCATCGCCGAAACTCCGCTCGTCTCGCCGAGAGAGCGCGCCGCGTCGAGGAAGCGCGGGTTCGTGTCGACGAGCGTCAGCGCGGAGATTTCGGGCCAGAGCGAAAGCGCGGCGAAGCTTGCGGTTCCGGGACCCGCGCAAAGATCAAGGAGGCTCAGGGGCGAAAAATCGGGCATGAGCTCGCGCGTTGCGCTCAAAGCCGCGCATACGGCAGCGTAAGTCGCCGGCATGCGCGCCGAAAGATAAGCGGCGACGTCCGCGGGCGTGGCGATCGCCACCTCGGAGGTTCGGCCTTGGCGATAATGGGTCGAGACCAAGGCCAAGCGCCGGACGACCTCATCGTGTCTCTGGCTCGCCACGAGGGTCTCGATCGCGGCTGCGAGCGGCGCCGGCAAGCAAAAGCTCATCTCGTTCTCACTTGCGAAAGCGCGCCATGATCCGCGTCTCCAAGCCGTCGCGAATGGCGCGATAGGCCTCGAGCACCCGCTCGCGCGAGCCGACTTCCAATGTCGGGTCTGGCGTCGGCCAATATTCCACCTCGATCGAGTTCGTGCGCGTGAGCTCGAGCGCGCGGTGATGGGCCTCCGGACTCAGGGTGACGGCGAGATCGAAATTGAGCCCTTCCCAATCATCGAGCTCCTCGATCGTCTGCGGCTTGTGGGCTGTGGCGTCGATGCCGATCTCGTCGAGCACCGTCGCGGTGAAGGGGTCGCCTTCGCCCTCGAGCACGCCGGCCGAGCGCACATAGAGCGAGCGCCCGAAGAAGTGCTTGGCGATGGCTTCCGCCATCGGCGAACGAACGGAGTTGCGCGAGCAGATGAAGAGCACGGACTGGATGGTCCGCGAATGGGCGGCGGGGGGCTGCGCCACCTCGCGCTCACCCTTTCCAATGCAGTGCCGCGATCAGCGTGAAGAGCCGCCTCGCCGTGTCGAAATCGACCTCGATCTTTCCGTGAAGCCGCTTGCTCAGCAAAGCGGCCGCTTCGTCATGCAAGCCTCGCCGGCCCATGTCGATGGCCTCGATCTCGGTGGCCGAGCGCGTGCGGATCGCCCCGTAATAGCTGTCGCAAAGCATGAAATAATCCCGCACCACGCGGCGGAACGGAGTGAGCGACAGGAGATGGACGATCACGTGTGCGCCGTTTTCCTCGCTCACTTGCAGCATGAGCTTCTTTTCATGCAGCGCGATCGTCAGGCGATAGGGGCCGCGCTCATGCCCCGGAACGGCGAAGCTGTTGCGTTCGAGGAGATCGTAAATGGCGATCGAGCATTCCTGCTCTTGATCCGCATTCGAGCGGCCGATCGAAGCTTCGTCGAGCTCGATGGCGATCAGGCGTTTTTTGTGGCGTGCCTTCGCGTCGGGATCGCCATCTTGCTTGGCGCCATCTTCGGCAGCGTCCCTCGCCCGGTCGCTCGCGCTTTCCTTGGCGCTCATGCGCCTATCCTCGCTCGAGCCTCGCGGACACCGAACGGGCATGCGCGTCGAAGCCCTCCGCCTCGGCAAGCGCGATGGCGGGCGGAGCGAGCGCAAAAAGGCCCGCGCGGGTCACATCGAGAAGGGTGGTCCGTTTCATGAAGTCGATGACACCGAGGCCGGAGGAAAAGCGCGCGGTGCGCGCGGTCGGCAGCACATGGTTGGGTCCACCGACATAATCGCCGATCGCTTCGGGCGTGTGATGCCCCAGAAAGATGGCCCCCGCATTGCGGATGAGTTGCGCGAGCTTGTCGGGCGCCTCGGTCGCAATCTCGAGATGCTCGGGAGCGAGACGGTCGACGAGGCCGGCAGCATCCCTCAAGGATGGGACCAGGATGATCGCGCCGAAATGGCGCCAGCTCGCGCGCGCGATCGCGGCGCGCGGCAGCTCGGCGAGATGGCGCGCGACCCGCTCTTCAACCGCTTCGGCAAGCGCGTCGTCATCGGTGATCAAGATCGATTGGGCAGCCCCATCGTGCTCGGCTTGCGCCAAAAGGTCGAGCGCCACCCAATCCGGATTGGCGGTCTTGTCGGCAAGCACCAGAACTTCGGACGGGCCCGCGATCGCATCGATCCCGACGAAGCCGAAGACGCGCCGCTTCGCTGCCGCGACGTAGGCGTTTCCGGGCCCGACGATCTTGGCGACGGGCGCGATCGAGGAGGTGCCGAAAGCGAGCGCCGCGACGGCCTGGGCGCCGCCAATCCGATAGATCTCGTCGACGCCGGCAAGCTTCGCGGCCGCGAGCACGAGCGGGTTGTGCCGATTGCCCGGGGCCGGCGCCACCATGACAAGGCGCTGGACGCCGGCGACCTTCGCCGGAACGGCGTTCATCAGCACCGAGGAAGGGTAGCTCGCCGTGCCGCCTGGCACATAAAGGCCAACGTCCGCGATTGGTGTCCAGCGCAGCCCAAGCCTCACGCCCAACGCATCGGTGAAATGATCGTCCTTCGGACGTTGTCGCAGATGAAAGGCCTCGATGCGCTCCCGCGCAAAGGCAAGCGCGTCGAGCGCGTGGCGCGGGCACGCCGCGACGGCGGCCTCGATCTCGGCCTCGCTGACGCGCAGCGTCGCCGGCGAAAGCTCGTGCTTGTCGAAGCGGCGGGTAAGCTCGATGAGCGCTTCGTCGCCGCGCTCCGCGACCTCGCGCAAAATGCTGGCCACGGCCGCCTCGACGTCCTCGGCCGCTTCCCGCTTCATGCCGATGAGCGCTCGGAACTTCTCCTCGAAGCCGGGTTTGCTGAAGTCCAGCCGTTGCGCCATGCGGCCTCAGGCGCCCCCCACGCCGAGCGGGACAGGCATGACCTCGTCGAGGTCCTTCATCAAGGCCTCCAGGCATTCGACCTCGAGTCGGATCGCTTCTCCGCCCATGAAATGCAGCATGACGGTACCGGTAGGCGCGGTGGTCGGCTCGAAAGTGATCGCGAGAAGATCGAGCACGCGCTCCTTGTCCGAAGGATCGAAGCCGATATGGCTTGCCGACAAGACCCGCTCGAAATGCAGGCCCGAATGGCAGCGCCCGTCGATGTCGGGCGGCGCCTCACGGCATTTGCGGTGAAACACCATGACGAAACGCATGCGCTTTCGCAAATAGGCGACATCGGCAAGCGCGAGGCGGGCATCCTGGAGGTGAGCGGAGATGACCGCGAGGTCCTCAGTGTCGAAAGCGGCGAGCGAAAGCGCCATGGATCCCACCATCTTTGGGCGCGAAGGCCATGGCTCGTCTATCCGCTCGGCAGTCGCGGCGCAATGGCACGCCGGTCGCCGCAAACGGATATAGCGAGCTCACGTTCTCCGGAAAAGCGCCTCGTGAGGCGAGTTTCCCGACTTCGCGCATTGCTCGAAAAGCATATCCGGCAAGATGATGCGCTCGACGCCGCTCTTCAAGGGACCGCGGCATGGCTCGATCACGCGGACGCAGAGGCTTGCTTCCGGAAACGGGGTGGTCAACATTTGGCCGCCCTTGATTTGCCGAAGGTCCGGCGGGGCTTTTTGAGAAAGCGTCCGATGCGCGCGAAGCTTGCCTTGCTTCTCCTCATGCTCGTCGGCGGCGCTCCCGAGGCGAGCGCGGCCGACGTGCTCAATGTCGGGATCGCCGGCGATCCCGGCCCGCTCGATCCCGCGCGCAGCGGCATTTATCTCGACCGGAACATCTTCGCCTCGCTCTGCGACAAGCTCATCGACACCGACCCGGAAATGCATTTCGTGCCGCAGCTGGCCACGAGCTGGGAATGGTCTTCCGACGGCCTTGCTCTCACGCTGCACCTTCGCGCCGGGGTCGCGTTCCAGGACGGCACCACGTTCGATGCCGAGGCCGTGAAGGTGAACATCGAACGCGATAAGACGCTCGCCACGAGTTTGCGCAAACCGGAGCTCAGGCCCGTGTCGTCGGTCGAGGTCCTCGATCCTCTCACCGTGACATTGCATCTCTCGGTCCCCGACACGCCGCTCCTCGCCTTCCTCGCCGATCGTTCGGGCATGATGCTGTCGCCGCAATCGATCGCCAAGCTCGGTGACGACGTCGCGACGCACCCTGTCTGCGCCGGACCTTTTTCCTTCACGGAACGCGTGCCGCAAGACCGGATCGTGCTCGATCGCTTCCCGGGCTATTGGAACGCGAAGGCGATCGCGATCGACCGGATCGTCTTTCGCCCGATGCCGGATAGCGCGGTGCGCCTTGTCAACCTGCAATCGGGCGAGCTTCAAATCGTCGATCAACTCGCCGCGACGGACGCTTCCGTCGTTAAGGCCGATCCGCGCCTTCGACTCGCGCAGCATGGCGCGGCGGCTTATCGGACGCTGCAGTTCAACCTTGACCACGGCGCGCGGTCGCAAACCCCGCTCGGCAAGGATGTGCGCGTGCGCAAAGCGCTCGAGAAGGCGCTCGACCGCAGGGCGCTCAACGACGCCGTATTCGAGGGCTTGTTCATTCCGAACAACCAAAGCGAACTGCCGGCAAGCCCTTATTGGAATCCCGGACACCCCGTTCCCGAGCGCGATCTTACGGGTGCGCGCGCGCTCTTGCACGAGGCCGGGGTCGACCATGTGAGCTTCGGGCTGCAGCTCGCCAACACCACGATCGATGCCCAGATCGGCGAGGTGGTTCAAGCGATGGCAAAAGAGGCGGGATTCGATGTCAAGCTCGAGCAGCTCGAGACGAATACGGGATACGCGGCCGATCTTGCCGGAGATTTCGATGCCGCCTTGCTCACCTGGTCAGGCCGCGCCGATCCTGACGCCAATCTTTCGATCTGGATGGCGTGCGTCAGCCCCTTCAATTTCGGCGCTTACTGCAACCGGAAAATGGATGAATTGCTGAAGGAGGCGCGCGAGACCGCAGATCCCGAAAAGCGTATCGCGCTCTATCGCGAGATCAGTGATCTCTACCTCGATGACATGCCGCAAATCATTCTCTTCAACACCACTTGGCTCTGGGGCCTGAGCGAACGCGTCGAAGGCTTCACGCCCAATCGCGACGGCCTCATCCGCCCGCAGGGTCTGCGGCTCAGGCTGAAATGACGCCTGGGCGGTCCGCCATTGTCGCCGCATTATACTTTATAGCTTTTGGCAGGCAGCGTGGATCGTTCATACGGTGCCTTCCCCCGACTCTAGATGGCGTAGCCTGCCCGCTGACCCGAAGCGCCCCTCCTAAGGTCGCTTTCTCTTTGCCTCGACTGAAGGTGTGTCTGGTCTGACCGGGATATTGATGTGCCGGTAGGTTACGCCACCTTGCGCCGTATCGGAGGGCACGTTGATGGCCTTCGGCGTCACAAGAACAATGTAGCGATAGTCCCGTAGCTCAAATGTCGCGAGTGGTCCCTCCGCGTAAAGCGCAGCTTGCCTTCTTGCCGCGTCGAATTGTTTGTCCGCATTCTTCTGATTAGGCGCAATCTTCCATTCGGTCAGCACCATCGTCTCGGCATACTGTCCCACGTCATCCCTAGCAGGCTCATGGAATACGAGATCGGTGCGAGCACCGGCAGCGTCGGCTTTAAATGCGAAGATCCCGTGCGCGAGAAGGTGCACTGCCCCCAGCGCCTCGCATCGAGTCTCATTGTCATCGTAGGCCTTTTGCCATTTCCCACGCACCTCCTCGTCCACTGCGATGAGACGGCGCAAATGCTGAAAGGCCCGCTCGGCTGTAGAGCGCACACGCTCTTGCGTGTCCGAGAAGAGGAATGTTAGCTCGGCTTCGAGCGCCCGTAGCTGGACTATAGCTTCGCGGGTATAATTGATCTGTACATCTGTTGTGGGGTTATGGTCCGTGAGCGTCTTTTTAATTTGTGGTAGCGTTCGCTCAATGGCCGCCACTGCGCCAAGAGCTAGCTGCGGGCTGAAGTCGTTACCGAATGCTTCCAACGATGAAGTGACATCCAGATATTGGGAGCGTAGAAATCTCCAGCTGCCAGCTCCGTCCCATGAGGTCACTGCGATATAGCGGGAATCAAGCTCGGCAGCCTCGGCAAGCCCCCGAATACGCGCCGAGATTGCTCGCCATTCATCAAAATACGTCATGCTGCCTCAAGGCTGGGTTGTGGAGCTAGCCAGACGTTGAGTGCAACGGGCAGGAGTGGCGCGTCAAGAAGCAGACGCTTCCAGCCTGCATGTCGAGTTTGTGCACGCGTTAAGCTTACGAGCTTAATCCGGTGCTACAGAAGCCGCAGGCGCTCGCCGCGACAAAAGCGCCTTCACGGCGTTTTGCCAGATCGCGTTCTTGAGATCGATCACGGGCGGGTTCGTCAATTCGACGGCCTTATCGATGCGCTTGCCGCAGCCCTCGACGAGGCGTGAGATCTTGATCTCGCCATCGGTGTGGTAAGGATCGCCTCCACCGTTCACGCCATCGAGTGTCGGGCCGATCCCTGTGACTTCGTAGACCGCTTCGACGACCTTCGCGTCCATGAGCGCTTCGGTCAAAAAGTCGCGCTCGGCGTCAATGTCGGCTGCGATGTGATGCGTCACCTGGCCGGTGAAGCGGTTGAATCCCACGCCTCGGTCGAAGGTCGCCGCGCCGAGCCATACGGAGCGGCCCTCCTCACCCTTGCTCAGCACCTTCCAGAAGCGCACATGGTTGCGCCGATCGGCGCTTTTGCCATCGGCCTTCTCGAAAGCGAGGTCCTCGCGCCTTCCCTGGTAAAAGAGTGGGCTCACCGGGGCTTGCGCATAAGGCCGATCGAGCACGACGCTGCCGATGATCTCGAGGCTCGAGCGCAAGGTGATGGGATCGGCCGGGTGCCAATCGGCCGCGTGCATCGCGCAAAGCACATCCTCTTTCGTGCCGACGAGGCCAACATTCATCGGGTCGCCCGGGATGTCCTGAGCCGTGCGGGTCACCATGGGCAATCCGGCAAGTCCTTTCTGGTGCTCGTAATGCGTCCAGGCCGTCGGCAGCGCCACGTAGGCGAGAAGCCCATAGGCGAGGAGCGCGGCCACGAGAATGAGTGCGCAAGCTGAAAGCCGTGAAGGGCGCGTCAGGTGGCGCGGCGAGGTCTTGGACATCTTCTCTCACAGGTTCGCCGCGCGGCGCGCTCGGGCAAAGGCGGCCACGATGAATTCCCCACCCTGCCGAAGCCCTTCGGCGTCGATGCCGTGGCCGAGACGGGGTGCGAGGTGCCATTCGCAGGGAATGCCGGCCGCCGCGAGCACCTCGGCCGATTCGAAAAGCGCGGATGCGGGAATGAGGTCGTCGGCCTCCCCGTGAACGAGGAGGATGGGCGGCTTGCTTCTCGCCTCGCTTTTCAGGCTCTCGCGCCCCTTTCCCGGCTCGAGCACGAGGAGGCCCGAATAACCCACGATCGCGACGGGTGCCGCTTCGCGACGCAACCCGCAATGCAGCGCCATCATCGTGCCCTGGCTGAAGCCCACGAGGGCGAGAGCGGAAGGCGCGAGCGCGTATCGCTGAAGCTCGGCATCGAGAAAGGCGTCGAGCGCGGGTTGCGCGTGCGTGACGCCCTTCCAGCGCTCGCCGGGCTCACGCATCGTGAGGGCGAACCATTGGCGGCCAACAGGGCTCATCGGAACGCGCTCGGGCGCATTCGGCGCCACGAAAGCGGCCTGCGGCAGGTGCCGCTGCCACTGACGGCCGAGCTCGATGAGGTCGTTGCCGTCGGCCCCATAGCCGTGCAGCAGCACGATGAGTTGCCTTGGATCGCCCGAGCGCGGCGCAAGGCGAGGTCCGTCGAGTGTAGGTGGTGTCATCGAGAAGCTATTGCCGGGCGAGGTTTGAGGGCGCCTTCCTTCTCCGCTCATTGCCGCGAAACCGGCAATCCGGGAAATCTACGCAAGCGCCGAAAGAACTGGATGCTTCGCGGGCAGAAGCGGGAAGGTTTACGCGTCGATAGGCCATTTGCGCCGGCAAAGCGACCCCTAAGGAGAGGCGAGGTCGGAGGCCGGGAACCCCGTCCGCCCTACATGATCCCGGTGCGGTCGAAGATCGCCTGCGTGCCCTCGCCCTTCTCGATGAGGCGTCGCACTTCCTCCTCGCCCTCGACCTTGACGATTGCGGCCTCCACAACTTTGTCGAGATGCGCCTTCGGGATGACGAGCACACCGTCGCGATCTCCGACGATGATATCGCCAGGCGCGACGATCGTGCCGTTCGCGAAGCGGATCTCGCGGCGAAAGTCGATCACCCGGCCCCGGCCACGCTGGTCCTGCGCGTACGAGCCGGCCGAGAAGACGGGCAAGCCCACCTCGAGTATTCCGCTCGTATCGCGGTGGAAGCCGTCCACGACCGCGCCTGCCGCCCCGAGGGCGCGAGCCCGCGTGCTCATCAACTCACCCCAGAGCGCGTAGCGTGGCGAGGCACCCGTGCAAATATAGACTTCACCTTTCTGCAAATCGTCGAGCGCTTTGAACATCAAGCCGAAATCGCCTTGTGACGTGCAATCCTCTTCGCGCACCGGCATGGCGCGCCCGACGAGCTTCATCTCGGGCGAGAGCGCGCGGATGTGAGGCGGCAGGAACTGCTGGCGCAGCCCCTGCCTGTCCATGACATCGCCGATGACCGAGGTGAAAAGCCGTTCGCGGATTTGCGCGACCCGATCCGCTCCCGCAGAACGCGGCGTCCTCTCGACCATCTGGATGCCGGCTATTTCTTCGATTGGGACTTCGATCCGCGCGATTTCGGGCGCGATCTCGACGCGCGTGACTTGACGCTCGGCGAGCTCGCCGCATGCGAGCGCGTGGTCGTCGAATCGGGCGACGTCGCGCCGGAAGACGCTTGCGACGTGGCACGCGAAGCGGCGCGCGATGCCGTGCCGGCGACGGTGGTCCCCAGTTCGCGGATCTGGGCGCCGAGGCTCTCGGCTTGCTTTTGCACGAAGCCCTGCTGCAACCTCAGGAATTCCTGCGGATCTTTCGCGCGCAGCAGCTGGCGCGCGAATTCGAAGGCGGCCGCGATATTGTCTTCGGCATAGTTGACGGCCTTTTGCGTCATGTCGCGTGCGCCGGCTTGGGTCGCTTGCGCCGTGGATTCGACGGCAGAGAAGACTTTCGTCGCCTCTTTCATGTAGCGCGTCACCGCCTCCTGGGCCTTCTCCAGCGTGGTCTCGGCGGCATTGCGCATGCCTTGCGACATCGCTTCGGTCGAGTATTTCGGTTCCATCTCGCTCTCCCTTGATCAGACGCCGTATACCGAAGGTAGCGCGGCGGCGCGCGCAAGTCATGGGCGCCTTGCTGTTCGTATTCAACAGTCTGGAACCCAGCGTCATGCGCGCGCTCGGCGCGCGGATCAATGCCTTTCCATCGGTATGGCGGGTGCAAGACGTGGGTGACCGGCCCTAGCCCGGTCATGACGAAGGTGGAAACACGAGGGGCCCTCAGAAGAGCTTTGAGAAAATGAAATAAAGCAGTCCCGAAAGAAGCATGGCGGCCGGCAAGGTCAGGACCCAGGCCATGAGGAGGTTGCGCACGGTCGCAAGCTGAAGGCCCGAGCCGTTGGCCGCCATCGTTCCCGCCACGCCGGAAGACAAGACATGCGTCGTGGAGACCGGCAAGCCGTAATTGTCGGCGGCGAGGATCGTGCCCATGGCGACGAGCTCGGCAGCGGCACCTTGTGCGTAGGTGAGGTGCGTCTTGCCGATCTTTTCGCCGACCGTGACCACGATGCGTTTCCAGCCGATCATGGTGCCGAGGCCGAGCGCGACGGCGACCGCGATTTTCACCCAGAGCGGGATGAACTTGGTCGAGGCGTCGAGCTCCCCCTTGTACGCCTTGAGCTTCGCGAGCTCGGAAGACGAAAGATCGCTCGCCTTGTCCTTGGCGAGAAGCCGCACCGCCTCGGAAACGAGATACATGTCGTTTCTCGTGTTGCCGACATCGGTGGCCGGGATTTTGGCGAGGGAGCCGTAGCCCGTGACCTGTTTCGAGATATCGCGCACGAGTTCCGCGAGCGCCGCAAAGGTTTCGCCTTTGATCTCGCGCGAGGAGATGTAATTCGTCACGGCGGCTCTCGGATTGCCGGCAAGCTCGTGGCCGACAGCCTTCGCGTCGAACACCTTCACGGCTTCGAGCGACGTTTCGCGGAAACTCGCCACCCGGTCTTCCGGCAAGGCGCGGTTGAGCGCGTAAGCGGTAGGCACCGTGCCGATCAGGATCAGCATGATGAGCCCCATGCCCTTCTGGCCATCGTTCGAGCCATGCGCGAAGGACACGCCCGTGCAGGTGAAGATCAGGAGAGCCCTGATCCACCAGGGTGGCGTGCCGGCGCCTTTCGGCGCCTGGTAGAGCGCGGGATTGCGCACGAGGGCCTTCATGACGAGGAGGAGGGCCGCCGCGCACAGGAAACCCACGAGAGGCGAGACGAGGAGCGCCTTGCCGACGCTGAGCGCTTGATCCCAGTCGACGCCCGACGTCCCGTCGCGCCCGCGCAGCAACGCATTGGTGATGCCCACCCCGATGATCGAGCCGATCATCGTATGCGAGCTCGAGGCCGGCAGGCCGAGGGCCCATGTGCCCACATTCCACAAGGTGGCAGCGATCAGGAGGGCGAACACCATGGCAAAGCCGGCGCTCGAACCGACCTGCAAGATCAACTCCACCGGAAGCAGCGAAAGAATGCCGAAGGCAACCGCCCCGCTCGAGAAGAGAACGCCGAGAAAGTTGAACAGACCCGACCACAAGACCGCGAAGTTGGCGGGGAGCGCATGGGTGTAGATCACCGTGGCGACGGCGTTGGCCGTGTCGTGGAAACCGTTCACGAACTCGAAGCCGAGCGCGATGACGAGAGCGACCGCAAGCAGCGCGTAAGGCACGAGGCTCGTGATCCTCGCCTGGGTGGCGTCGACATCGACATAGATGCTGTAGGCGACGAAGAGGAGCCCGGCAGCGACGACCGCCAGGAAACCGAAGATCGCGAGAGGCGTGACCGGATGATCGAGCCGTGGCCTATCCGGTGCGGGAACGGCGCCGGAGAGCGTGATGTCTGACATGGAGGTCCTCGCGGCAGGATGGCAGGAACGCGAGCTTTCGGCAGACCTTGGCGTAGCAAATGACGGGAGTCACTATGGTGAGGCTGTGTAACGCTTCGATGACACAGCAGTAAGGAATGTGACGGTTCCCAGGCAACCTGCCTCGCGCGAAATCCGGTGGGTCTGCAACTTTTCAAAAGGCTTAACCCGGCAGCCGACTTCAATGACCCCGCCAAAAATGTTATGGGCACGCGTTTTGTTGGAAGGAATCGCAGCCATGTGCCGCTGGATCGCCTACAAGGGTCGAACGGTCCCGCTCGAGCGTTATGTGACCGAACCTCAGCATTCACTCGTGCGCCAGAGCATCGGCGCCAAGGAGGCGCTCGGCGCGACGCAAGGCGATGGTTTCGGGCTCGGCTGGTACGGCACACATGAAGAACCAGGGCTCTATCGGGAAGTCCGGCCGGCCTGGTCGGACGAAAACCTCAAGCATCTCTGCCGGCACATCCACGCGCATCTCTTCTTCGCACATGTGCGCGCCGCGACCTCGACGCCGACCACGCGGCCGAATTGCCATCCGTTCACGCATGGACGCTTCATGTTCATGCACAATGGCAGCCTCGGCGATTGGGATGCGATCCGGCGCAAGGTCGAGGCCTTGATTCCCGACGCGCTCTATCCCGCCCGCATCGGCACGACGGATTCCGAGGCCGCCTTTCTTGCGATCCTGGGCGCCGGTGCCGAGACGGACCCGGTTGGTGCGCTCACGCGCACGATTGCGCGCATCACCGACCTCATTCGCCAGAGCGGCAAGCCGAATGCCTTCCGCTTCACCTCGGCCTTGACCGACGGCGAGACGCTCTACGCGGTGCGCTACGCCTGGCCGAAGGAGGCGGCGAACACGCTCTATTTCCGCGAGCATGGGGAGGATGTCGTCGTCGCCTCGGAGCCGCTCGACGCCGAGCGCAGCTTCTGGACGCCCGTGCCGGCGAACCATCTCCTCATATTGCCGAAGAGCGGCAAGCCGAGGCTCGAGCCTTTCCTCGATGAGGCCCGCGTGGCAGCCTGATCGAATGAGCGCAAAACCCGCTCCGCTCATCCCCACGAAAGTGGGGATCCAGCTGGTATTGCGCCTGCCCTATGAGCTGGAAACCGCTTTCGGAGCTGGCATTTCATCAACCTTCCCGCTCATCCCCGCAAAGGCGGGGAACCAGATTCGCACGCGCCGTCCTCTATGAGACTGGATCCCCGCTTTCGCGGGAATGAGCGGAAGTGGGCGTGAATGACCCGCGCCCTCTCGCAACGGCATAAACGAGCGTATGCAGGAAGATGCCGACCGCCATGCCGCGATCATGGCTCGCCCACAGGCGCGGCAGGATTTCCACCAGATGCCCGCCGCGTCCCTGAAGCCGAACGAGTCCCGCATCTTGCGCGGCGACGAGCAGGTTGCGCACATGCGTGCGCGACACGCCGAACCTGTCGCCCACTTCGTCGAACGGCATGGGCGCGCGCAAGCGGCCGGGCTCGGCCAGCGCGGCGTGCAGGAGAGCGGTGAGCACCATGTGGCCCGCCGCGCGGCTGAAAAAGAGCAGCGTCTCCGGGATCGTGGCGAAGAGCTTCGCGGCCAAGGCCAGGGATTGAAGCCCCGTGCGCCGGAACGCGGCTTGGAACCCCCGATCGTCGCGTGACGCGAGCCCATAGTCGACTTGCGGCGCGAGGATCGCGAGCGGCTCCATCAAGGTGAGAAGCCAATCGCGATCATGCGCCAGCATCGTCGCGGTCGGCTTGAGGATGCGAAGCCGCCGATCCTCTTCATGCGCCACCGCATCGAGGAAGCCGACGGCTCGCAACCGGGCGACGAGATGGTCGATCTGTCTGTCGCTCGTGAAACCGAATATCGCCGCTTCCTGCTTGAGCCGGCGCATGGTGAGCCAAGTCTCGCGGCGCGAGGCGTCCTGCGCCGCATCGAGGGCCAAGAGCACCTTGAAGACGACGAACCGCCCCGCCTCGATAAGGAGCCGCGATAGAAAGGGGTTGCGATCATAGAGCGCGAGGTGGCGACGGATATAGGCGCCGCGCGCCTCGGCGAGGCGCGGATGGCCGAGAACCTCGTCGATCGACACGTGCGGCACGCTCGCGGCGAGCGCCTCGAGATCGGATGCCTCCAATGCGCAGCTCCTTGATCTTTGTTCGGCTTGCCGACGGTGGCGTGGCGGAACGGCTCTTAGAGCATTCGTTGCGTCTTGGAGAGTCTTGCTAGCGTATGTAGTGCGTGATGAGGTAGGCGATCCTCGCCGGAGCGTCGGTGCTTAACGAAGCAGAGGTGATCTCGTTTCGTCTACCCGTCGCAGCGGCGGGAAAGCGCGATGCCGATTCCCGTCTTGCCAGCGGCAGTGATCGTCCCGGTATTGGTGATCCCGCCGGAAACCGTGCCGCCGAAAACGGAGATCGGTGTGGCGCTCTGGACAACCTGGCCGACCTCGATACCGACGGCGCGCGCGCCGGGGGCGGCCACGGCAATCGTGCCGCTGTTTGAGACACCGCCCGAGACCGACGTATTCGCCGCTTGGCCAGTCTGAGTGCCACTCTTGATAAGAATACCCTCGGCAGACCCGAACCCGACGCTCGCACCACTGAGACTGACGCCGAAAGCTAATTGCACGCAAAAAGTTCCAGACGCCCTCCAGGCCCTCACCCGCTCGCTCGCCCTGGATCAGGTCCGGGGCTTCGCGAGTCCGACCTCTCCCGCCAAAGCGGGAGAGGGTTTGGCGCTCGCCTTGCCTCGCTTGGTGGCGCGCAAACGATGTTGAAACGCGCGAGCCTTAACCTCGCCCGCTGAAGCAGCGGGAGAAAGAAGAAGCGCCTCCTTCTCCCGCGCTCTTCGCGCGGGAGAAGTTGCCGATCGCGTCAGCGATCGGCGGATGAGCGCCGGGGGGTGGGTGAGGGCCCTTAAACACCCGTACCCGACGGAATCGGAAGGCCACGCTTCCCTCCGCGTCTCGGCGTTGCTACATGCCCCCCATGTCCACGCATCCGTTCGAGCTGATCCGCAATTTTGCGATCATCGCGCATATCGATCACGGCAAGTCGACGCTCGCTGACCGTCTGATCCAGACGACCGGCGGCCTTTCGTCGCGCGAGATGGTCGAGCAGGTGCTCGACAACATGGAGATCGAGCGCGAGCGGGGCATCACCATCAAGGCGCAGACGGTGCGGCTCACCTATCCGGCGAAGGACGGGAAGACCTACATCCTCAACCTCATGGACACGCCGGGCCATGTGGATTTCGCCTATGAGGTGTCGCGCTCGCTCGCGGCGTGCGAAGGGTCGCTCCTCGTGGTCGATGCGAGCCAGGGCGTCGAGGCGCAGACGCTCGCCAATGTGTATCACGCGCTCGATGCCAATCATGAGATCGTGCCCGTCCTCAACAAGATCGATCTGCCGGCCGCGGAGCCTGAGCGCATCAAGGAGCAGATCGAGGAGGTGATCGGGCTCGATGCGCATGACGCGGTCGAGATCTCGGCGAAGACGGGGCTCAACATCGAAGGCGTGCTCGAGGCGATCGTCACCCGCCTTCCCGCGCCGAGAGGGGATGAGACCGCGCCTCTCCAGGCGCTTCTGGTCGATTCCTGGTACGACGCCTATCTCGGCGTCGTGGTGCTCGTGCGCGTCGTCGATGGCGAGATGCGCAAGGGCCAGCGCATCAAGATGATGGGCACGAACGCCGTCTACGAAACCGAGCGCATCGGCGTGTTCACGCCGAAGATGACGGACGCGCAAAGGCTCGGACCCGGCGAGATCGGCTTCATCACGGCGCAGATCAAGCAGGTGGCGGACACGCGCGTGGGCGACACGATCACGGATGATCGGCGCCCCTGCAAGGAGCCGCTGCCCGGCTTCAAGCCGGTGCAACCCGTGGTCTTCTGCGGGCTCTTTCCGGTGGACGCTGCTGAATTCGAGACCTTGCGCGCCTCGCTCGGCAAGCTTCGCCTCAACGATGCGAGCTTCACCTACGAGATGGAGACCTCGGCGGCGCTCGGCTTCGGCTTCCGCTGCGGCTTCCTCGGTCTTTTGCATCTCGAGATCATCCAGGAGCGGCTCGAGCGCGAGTTCAACCTCGACCTGATCGCGACGGCGCCTTCCGTCGTCTATCGGCTCACCATGCAGGACGGCTCCGCGCGCGAGCTGCACAATCCGGCCGACATGCCGGACGTGATGAAGATCGCGATTATCGAAGAGCCGTGGATCAAGGCCACGATCCTCACGCCGGACGAATATCTCGGCTCGATCCTCAAGCTTTGCCAGGATCGGCGGGGCGTCCAGGTCGATCTATCCTATGTCGGCAAGCGCGCCATGGTCGTATACGACCTGCCGCTGAACGAGGTGGTGTTCGATTTCTACGACCGCCTAAAATCGATCTCGAAGGGCTATGCCTCCTTCGATTATCAGCTCACCGATTATCGCGAAGGCGATCTCGTGAAGATGCAGGTGCTCGTGAACGGCGAACCCGTCGACGCGCTCTCGATGCTCGTCCACAAGACACGCGCCGAGATGCGCGGGCGCGCCATGTGCGAAAAGCTCAAGGACCTCATCCCGCCGCATCTCTTCC
>JAFBAS010000018.1 GCA_019247605.1 Hyphomicrobiales bacterium | reverse complement strand
GATCGCTTCGGCGCGATAAGCCGCCATCGTCCAGTCGCCGGCGCAGCCCGCGATTTTATGCACGAAATTCGAGATGAGCTTCGCGCCATCGGGCGTGTGCACCACCTCGGGGTGGAACATCAGGCCGAAATAGCGGCGCTTCTCGTCGGTGAGCACGGCGTAAGGCGAGTTCGGCGACACGGCGGCTTGCGAGAAGCCGGGCGGAAGCCTGGTCACGCGGTCGCCATGGCTCATCCACACCGTGTGGCGCTCGCCCTTTTTCCACACGCCCTCGAAGAGCGCGCTCTCGCTGATGATGTCAATCTCGGCCCGGCCGAATTCGCGATGATGCCCGCTCTCCACCCCGCCGCCGAGCTGCGCCGCCATCGCCATCTGGCCATAGCAGATGCCGAGCACGGGGATGCCGGAGGAGAAGAGGATATCGGGTGCGCGCGGCGTCTCGCGCTCGGCGACCGAGGCCGGCCCGCCCGAAAGGATGATGCCCTTCGGTTTCAGCCGCTCGAAACCGGCGGCAGCGTGTTGGAAAGGGACGATTTCGCAGAAGACATTGGCTTCGCGAACGCGCCGCGCGATGAGCTGCGTCCATTGCGAGCCGAAATCGACGATGAGGATGGTCGAGTGATTCTGCGCTGCCATTGCAAGCCGTTACGTCATTGGGGCGCGGGGCGCAATGAGGGACGCGAGGCGAAACTTCGTAACGTTTGCGCGATTGCGCCCACTTCGTCCTGGCCGGGCTTGGCCCGGCCATCCACGCCTTTGGGGGTTCCCCATATGAAAGAAAGGCGTGGGTCACCGGACCAAGTCCGGTGATGACGAAGCGGCGACGTCCAGTGGCCTCACCCGGCTCCCCTCGGATCAAGTCCGAGGGGAGTCCGACCTCTCCCGCGCGCCGCGCGGGAGAGGTGAAGTCGCGCTGCTCAGATCACGTTGCGCTCGAGAAGCGGGCGGTTCTCTTCGATCCGCCGAGGAGCGAGGTCGGAAAGGTCGAGCGTCTTGAAGCCGCCATGCACGATGAGCTCGGAAAGGCCGCGCCCGACCGCCGGCGATTGCTGCATGCCGTGGCCCGAGAAGCCGAGCGCCACATAGGCGTTCGCCGTGCCGCCGAGACGCCCGACGATGGCGTTATGGTCGAGGAGGTTGAGATCGTAATGACCCGCATAGGCACGGCCGGGCTTGATCCGCTCGAACGCCGGCACGCGGTTGGCGAGCGCCGGCCAGACAAACTCCTCGAAAAAGGAGAAGTCGACCTCGAAATCATCGCAATCAGGGTCGGCCTCGGGCGGCGGGGAGGCACCGCAAAGATACATCTGGCCCTCGCGCGTCGGCTTGCCCTCGGGGCGGGCGTAGACGCCCGTGGTGTCGATGAGGAGCGGACAATCCTTGACTTCGTCGCGGCAGATGAAGCTGAACACGAGACGTTTTTTCTGGTGCACCGGAAGCTTCACGCCGACAAGCGCCGCGATCTCGCGCCCGCCAGAGGCGCCGGCACAATCGACGAAGGTGCCGCAAGCGATGCGCGAGCCGTCTTCGAGCGCGACCGCCGTGATCCGGTCTCGCTCGCGCTCGACCCCCGTCACCTTGCCTTCGCGATACTCCGCGCCGAGCCTACGCGCCTTGCGGCGGAAGGCCTGGAGCAGGCCCCAGCCGTCGAACCAGCCTTCCCCGCTTCGCCCCCAGGTGCCGAGCGCAATTCCGTCGAGGTTGAGCCAGTGAAAGCGTTGCGTGAGGGCGGCGCGATCGAGGAGAAGGATGTCGGCGCCTTCGCTCGCCTGCAGCGCCTGGTTCTCGGTGAGGATGGCGCGGCCGTCCTCGCTAGCAAGATAGAGATAGCCACCCTCGTGGAACGCGATCTCCTGCCTCTCGCCATCGACCGCGAGAATTTCGCCCGCACGCTTCAAAAACGAGATGCCGTAAAGTGAGATGCGGATGTTCACGAGGGAGGAGAATTGCTGACGGATCGAGGCGAGCGAAAGCGCCGAGGCGCAACGCTGATAAGTCATATCCTTCTCGATCACGAGAACGGAGCCCTTGAAGCCCGGATCGGCGAGAACATGATAGGCGGTGGAGGAGCCCATCACCGCCCCGCCTGCGATCACCACATCGAAAGATTTCATCCCGCCTCCGTTCAGCCGAGCGTACGTTTTCGCAGCAGCTCAATAAAACATTTCGTGCGCGATTTAGAAAGGCGTGGATGCCCGCAACGAGTGCAGGCATGACGAAGCGGCACTGCCCTACTGTCCTGGCGCCCGGTTGAACGCAAGCGCCTTCTGCCTTTAGTGTCGGTGAGCCGATCGGCGAAGGCAGGTCGAGCCTTGCCGCAATGCTGCCCTAGCCCTCCATTTCTTCGAGGCCACAATGTCGAACCCTCTCGCCAACGAGCTCGATGCCATTCTCGCGACGCCAGCCGAGGAGGCGCGTACCATTCTCACAAGGCTCGGTGTTCCAGCTTCGACCTTGGTTTCGCGCGGGCTGGCTTGCAGCTCCCCGATCACCGGCGAGGTGATCGGGCACCTTGCCGAATCGACCCAAGCCGATGTGGAGGCGGCGATCGCTCGCGCCGACAGCGCCTTCCTCGAATGGCGCCAAGTGCCGGCGCCGCGTCGCGGCGAGTTCGTGCGCCTCCTCGGCGAGGAGCTGCGCGCCGCCAAATCCGACCTTGGCCGCCTCGTCACGATCGAGGCCGGCAAGATCGTCTCCGAAGGGCAAGGCGAAGTGCAGGAGATGATCGACATCTGCGATTTCGCCGTCGGCCTCTCACGCCAATTGCATGGCCTCACCGTCTCGACCGAGCGGCCCGGCCATCGGATGATGGAAACCTGGCACCCGATCGGGGTGTGCGGCGTCATCACGGCATTCAACTTTCCGGTCGCGGTCTGGTCATGGAACGCGGCACTCGCCTTCGTGTGCGGCAATCCCGTGGTGTGGAAACCTTCCGAGAAAACGCCGCTCACGGCGCTTGCGGTGAAGGCGCTCGTCGAGCGCGCCGGCAAGCGCTTCGGCGGCATTCCGCAAGGCTTGTGCGAGGTGCTCATCGGCGCCCGCGCGGTGGGTGAGGCACTGATCGATGATGAACGCGTGGCGCTCGTCTCCGCGACCGGCTCGACCGCCATGGGACGTGCCGCGGCGCCGCGCCTCGCCAAGCGCTTCGCGCGCGCCATCCTCGAGCTCGGCGGGAACAATGCGGCGATCGTGGCGCCCTCGGCCGACCTCGACCTGGCCTTGCGCGCCATCGCCTTCGCGGCGATAGGCACGGCAGGCCAGCGCTGCACCACGCTGCGGCGCCTCATCGTGCATGAGAGCGTGCATGACAAGCTCCTGTCGCGGCTGAAGAAGGCGTATTCCGGCGTGCGCATCGGTGACCCGCGCGAGCCCGGCGTTCTCGTCGGCCCCCTCATCGACGATCCGGCTTTCAAGGGCATGGAGCACGCGCTTTCCGAGGCGCGCTCCTCCGGCGGGCGCGTCCATGGAGGCGGGCGAGCGCTCGCCGATCGTTTCCCCGACGCCGCCTATGCGCATCCCGCCCTCGTCGAGATGCCGTCGCAGACCGGCCCGATGCCGCGCGAGACCTTCGCCCCCATCCTTTACGCCGTGCGCTACCGCGATTTCGACGAAGCGATTGCCATCCACAACGATGTGGGCGCGGGGCTCTCCTCCTCCATCTTCACCACCGATCTGCGCGAGGCCGAACGTTTCATGTCCGCCGCGGGATCGGATTGCGGCATCGCCAACGTCAATATCGGGCCGTCCGGCGCCGAGATCGGCGGGGCTTTCGGCGGCGAGAAGGAGACGGGCGGCGGGCGCGAGGCGGGATCGGATGCCTGGAAATCCTATATGCGGCGGGCCACGAACACGGTGAATTTCTCCTCGGCCCTGCCCCTCGCGCAAGGGGTCAGCTTCGACGTGGAGGCTTGAATGGGGAAGAGAGCGAGACGTGAGAAGTGACGGCGAGTAGCGAGAAGCGGGTGAACGCATGAATCTTCCCGCTCCGACGAGCTACGCCACGCTCGTCGCCGACTTTCGCTGGAACATCCCTGAGCGTTACAATATCGGCACCGATGTCTGCGACCGCTGGGCGCGAGCGGAGCCCTCGCGCCTCGCGATCATCGAGGCGCGCGCCGACGGCTCGACCAAGAAGGTGACCTTCGGCGACCTCCGTACCGCCTCGAATCGCCTCGCGAATGCGCTGAAACGCCGCGGCATCGGGCCCGGCGAGCGCGTCGCGATCCTCTTGCCGCAATCTTCCGAGGTCGCGATCGCGCATATCGCGATCTACAAGCTCGGCGCCATCGCAGTGCCGCTCGCGGGACTCTTCGGGGTCGACGCCATTGCTTACCGCTTGAGCGATGCGGGCGTGACGGCGCTCGTCACCGATGCGGCGGGCCTCGCGAAATTCCGCGCCATCCCCGAGCGTCCGCAGCTCACCCTCGTCACCTCGCTCGACGGCGATGACGGGGACGCGCAAGGCTTCACGAGACTTTGTGAGCGGGAATCCGCCGAGTTCCCGGCGCGCGAAACGCGCCCTGACGATCCAGCTCTCATGATCTACACCTCGGGCACAACCGGACCGCCAAAAGGCGCCCTGCACGGGCACCGCGTGCTCTTGGGCCATCTTCCTTGCGTTGCGGTCACCCACGAATTCACCCCGCAGCCGGGAGACCGTTTCTGGACCCCGGCCGATTGGGCCTGGGCAGGCGGCCTTCTCAACGTCCTGCTCCCTTCGCTCCATCACGGCCTGCCGGTCGTGGCCCGAAAATTTGCCCATTTCGACCCCGAGGAGGCCCTGCGCCTCATGGCCAATCAGCGCGTGCGCAACACGTTCATCCCACCGACCGCGCTTCGCATGCTTCGCAACGTGCCAAACCCGCGCGGCCGTTTCGATCTTTCGCTGCGCACGATCGGCTCGGGCGGCGAGGCGCTCGGCGCCGAGACCCTCGCCTGGGGGCGCGAGGCGCTCGGCCTCACCATCAATGAATTCTACGGGCAAACGGAGTGCAATCTCGTGCTCGCCTCCTGCGGCGCGCTCGGCGTCGTGAAGCCGGGCGCGATCGGCAAGGCCGTGCCCGGCCATGAGGTCGAGATCATCCGCGCGGATGGCACACGTTGCGAGCCGGGCGAAGCGGGCGAAATCGCCATCCGCCGGCCGGACCCTGTGATGTTCCTCGAATACTGGAACCGTCCCGACGCGACCCGCGACAAATTCATCGGCGATTTCATGACGACCGGCGACATGGGGATCAGGGATGAAGAAGGCTATGTGCGCTTCCAAGGCCGCACCGATGATCTCATCACTTCGGCGGGCTATCGCATCGGGCCGACCGAAATCGAGGATTGCCTCATCAAGCACCCGGCCGTGGCGCTCGCCGCCGTCGTCGGAAAGCCGGACCCGTTGCGCACCGAGATCGTGAAGGCCTTCATCGTCCTGAAAGATGGGCAAGCACCGTCTGACGCGCTCGCTTCCGACATTCAGGCCTTCGTACGCTCGCGCCTTTCGGCGCATGAATATCCGCGTGAGATCGCCTTTCGCGCCTCCTTGCCGCTCACGACGACCGGCAAGGTGATCCGCCGCCAGCTTCGCGCGGAGGCTTGAGGGCGTAGCGCAATGCGGGAAAATCGGGGCCTGCGACCCTCGGGCCAGAGCCGGATGAGGGCCCGAGCGCGCCGGAAGGCGCGCGACAAGGGCGCGTCGCCGCTGACGATCTTCATTCCACCTTCTCGCGCGCCATCATCCGCTCCTTTCCGAAGAGCATCGGCGCGGCGAGCATCGCGAGGACGAGGAGGCCCGAGGCGAATTTGAGGTCGGAAGGCGCAAGGCCGAGCGCGAGGCAAACGGAAACGAGCTGATAATAGGCGATGGCGCCGATGACCGGCGCGAGAAGCTGGCGCGCGACATTCTGGCGCCCGACGAGAAGCTCGCCGATGATCAACGAGGCAAGCCCGTTGATGACGACGCCGAAGCCGATATTGACGTCGGAGAAGCCCTGCGACTGCACGAGCACGGTGCCGGCGAAAGCCGAGAAGGATGCGGCGAGCCCGACGCCCGCGACCGTGGTCCACCAGACGCTGATCCCTTGTGCCTGTGCCATGTCGAGATTGGCGCCGACCGCGCGAAGCGCGATGCCCTTCTCGGTCTTCAAGAAGGCGAATAGGAGGCCAAGAACGAGGGCGACGACGGCGCCGAGAAGCGCAATCTTGGCGGGCAGGCTCTGGTTCAAGCCCTCGTGCACGAGATCGAAGATCGTGGGGTAGGTGAAAAGCGCGATGTTCGAGCGGCCCATCACCCTCAGATTGACGCTGTAGAGCATCGTGATCACGATAATTCCGGAAAGCAGCGACGAGATGCGAAAGCGAAGCGCGATCATCGCGACCGCGCAACCTGCGAGGAAGCCGGCGGCGACGCCGGCCGCCATGGCGGACACGGGCCCAAAGCCCATCGCCAAAAGCGCGCCGCAGACAGAGCCGCCGAGCGGAAACGTGCCTTCGCAGGAAAGGTCGGGAAAGTTGAGGAGGCGGAACGGGATCATCACGGCGAGTGCGACGAAGGCGTAGATCAGGCTCTGCGCCAGAGTGACGGGTATGAGCTCGATGAAACTTCTGACGATCTCCATGTTCACGATGCCAAGAGCTGCTCACGAACCAAGAGCTGTTCACGATGCCAAGAGCTGTTCACGAACCAAGAGCTGTTCACGAAGCCAAAAGCACGCGATCGTCCTTTTCGCGGAAGCGATGGACGAGATCCTCGACCGAAAGCGCCGCTTTGTCGGCGCGTGTCAAGGAAAGCCGTATGCGGCCTTGATCCATCATCACCAGGCGGTCGCCGACATCGAGCGCATGGCGCATGTTGTGCGTCACCATCAAGGTGGTGAGGCGCGCCTCCTCGACGACACGGACCGTCGCTTGCAGCACGAGGGCGGCCGTGACCGGATCGAGCGCCGCCATATGTTCGTCGAGCAGGAGAAGCTTCGGCGCCGAGAGAACCGCCATCACAAGCGCCACCGCTTGGCGCTGCCCGCCCGACAAGCTCTCGATGCGGTCGCCGAGGCGGTTCTCGAGGCCAAGGCCAAGAAGCGCAAGCCGCTCGCGAAAATGCCTGCGCCGGCCTGCCGAGAGGCCAAAGCGAAAACGCCTCTTGTCGGCGCGCAAGGCCGCGAGCAGGAGGTTCTCTTCGAGGCTCATTCCCGCTGCCGTGCCCGTCATCGGGTCCTGAAAGACTCGCGCGATGTGGCGCGCACGCTTGTGCAACGGCTCGCGCCCGATGTCCTCGCCCTCGAGAGTGATTTGGCCCGGCCCGACAAGGAATTGTCCGGCGATGGCGTTGAGCAGCGTCGATTTACCCGCGCCGTTCGAGCCGATGACGATGCAGAAACAGCCCGGTGCGAGCGAAAGATCGACACCATCGAGGGCGATCCGGGCATTGGGCGTGTCGGGGAAGAACTGCTTGCGCAGGCCCCTCACCTGGAGCATCGGGCGCGGCTCGGTCACGCCGCCGGCTCGCTCGAGACCGCGATCGCCTCGTCTCGCGAGAAGCGAGAACCGAAGGCATGCGGGGGCCTCATTCGACCACGCAATGGCAATCGGCAAGTTCGGGCGGCATGGTCATCCCGAGCTTCTTGAGCTGTTTGGCGCTGACCACCACCTTGAAGTCGTCCTTGCCGACGCGAACGGGAGGAATGTCGGCGGGCTTTGCCCCTTTGAGGATTTTCGCCGCGATATCGCCCGCGGCGCGACCGACCTCTTCGTAGTTCACCTCATATCCGGCAAGCACAAGACCGTCGCGCGCGGAGACAGCTGAGGAGTTGACCACCGGAAGCGAGATCTGCGTGGCCGCCGCCGAGATCGCCGGGATCGCGGGCTGCATCATCCCGCCGGTCGGCACGAAGACGGCATCGGCACGCCCCTTGAGCGCGGCGACGCGGATCGGGATGTCGGCGGCGTTGTCGCATCCGGCTTCGACGATCTCGATGCCGACGGGCGCAGCCGCGGCCTTGAGGCGTTCGAGCACGGAGAGGTTGTTGTCCTCGCCCGGATTATAGAGAACGCCGAGCTTCTTGAGGCCGGGGATGAGTTTCTTCGTGAACTCGATGATCGAGCCGGCATTCTGCTGATCGGAGGAACCGGTCATGTCTTGCGCCCCGTGCTCCCAATCCGTGACGAGCTTCGCCTTGATCGGATCGGTGATGGCCGCAAAGACGATTGGAATGCCCGCGCCTTTCAGCGTCTGCTTCGCCGATTGCGCGACCGGCGTCGAGATGGTCATGATCAGCTTCGGGCTTGCGGATTTAAGCTTGTTGAGAATCTGCGGCAGGATCGAAGCATCGAAATTCGCGACCTCCCAGTCGTAGACCACGTCCTTGCCCTCGACCAAACCTTGCGCGGCAAGCTCGGCACGGAAATTCGCGTTCACCGCGTCGAGCTGCGGATGGCGTCCCCATTGAGCGATGCCGATATGGACCGGATCGGCCTTGGCGCCAAAGGACATTAGCCCAAGGCTCAGCGCGGCGAAGGCGCCGGCCGAAAGGCCGCGACGGGTGAAAGGCATGGAGAACCTCCGCTAAAGGCAGGCCCGCGACGAGACCGCCCAGAAATCGACGGCCAAGCTATCGCAAGAGGCGCGACCGCGTAAACGGCGGAAGGGCTCGCTCATTCGAAACGGTCGCTCAGCCCTCACCGAGCAGGTGAAGCATGAGTTCGCGCCGATGCGGTGGGTCGCGATGCTCGAAGAGGTAAATGCCTTGCCAAGTGCCGAGCGCGAGATGCCCCTCGGCGACGGGAATCGAGAGTTGGGTATTCGTCAGGGCTGCCTTGATGTGGGAAGGCATGTCGTCCTCCCCCTCGCTCTCATGGCGGTAGATTGCGCGCCCTTCCGGAACGAGCTTGCGGAAGAAGGCTTCGAGATCGGCCCGGACATCCGGGTCGGCATTCTCCTGAATGAGGAGCGAGGCCGATGTGTGCCGGCAGAAGATCGTAAGGAGCCCCGAGGTGACTTTCTGCTCGCTCACCCATTTGGCGATTGGCGCCGTGACCTCGAGGAGGCCGCGCCCGCGCGTCGGGATGGAGAGCCGATGCAGGAATTGGCGCATGACGCTGGCCAGCATGCCGTTCCCGCGGACCGGAAGCAAGATCGAGGGCGTCAGGGCCTCATCGTGTCGCGTGAGCCGGGATCAGCCCGCCGCCACGGTTCTGAGCTGCATCCTTCCCTCTGTGGGGACCGCTTGGTGGCGGCTGGCAAAGGCCGCGTTAATCGTTTCATGGAAGCGTTCGAGCCATTCCTGCGCGGCGCGCGCGCGCTCCTCGGCTTCCGCGAGGCGCGCCTCGAGCTGCTCGCCCTGCGCTTCGCTTTCCGACAAGCGCTGCTCGAGCGCCGCGATCTGCTGTCGCGCCGTGCGCACGTCGTAACGGGCTTGGTCCGCGAGCTCTTGCGCCTTCGCTTGCACCACATGCGCATGATCCTCCATGGCGTCCATGGCTTGCGCCGCACGCTTCACCATCTCGAGCGCCGCGTGGAGATGGGTAGGATCGCTCGCCATTGCCGCCGCCGAGACCGGTTGGGACTTGGGCGCCTGGATGAAGCGCATGACGTTGTCGAGATCCTCGGCAAGGTCGCGCGGTTCCCCGTCAGCGCCGTCTTGAGCGCGAGCGATGACCCGTCGAATTCCCGGTGGTCGACTTTCCAGCGGCATCGAAATTCTCCCGTTCAAAGGAATCAAGAAGTGATGAAATCGAATTGTTAATATTCATGGTTGATAAATCCTTAACGATCGTCCCGGTTTGAGACAAAATGAAAGGATCACTCACCGGTGAAACTTCACGTCTATTTGGTTTCTGTAGTCATGTCAGGGAAATAGATATTGCGCTCCTATGAAAACGGCATGATTTCACGCCAACGAAGGTTTAGCCTTCGATTATTCTTCTTAAGGCTTCTCGTCCTGGAGATGAACTCAGCGCTTGCCGCGTGCTTGCCTTTTGCGCGTCTCCTGCCCCATGGAGCGTGGGGTGGCCGATAAGGCCAGGATCGTCGATGTGGAAAAGGAGCTGAGGCGGCCATGCGTTCCTTGCTCTTCGTGCCCGGTGACAGCGAAAGGAAGCTCGCAAAGGCACTCGGCTCACGCGCCGACGCGCTGATACTCGATCTCGAGGATTCTGTCTCATCCGACAAGAAGGAAGGAGCGCGCAAGACGGTGCGCAGCGCAATTCATGAGGTCCGCCAAAAAAAGACGCGTCCGCGCATTTTTGTGCGCGTCAACCCGCTCGATTCAGGTCTGCTCGAGGGCGACCTCGACGAGGTGGCGCCCGCGCGGCCCGACGGCATCATGCTGCCGAAGGCCCGGGGCGGACAGGACGTGATGCAATTGTCGACGAAGCTCGCGGTGCGAGAGGCCGAAAACGATCTGCCGGATGGGGAAATCGCCATCCTGCCGATCGCGACCGAAAGCGCCGCGGCGCTTTTCAACATGGGAAGCTATGCGGGCGCGAGCCGCCGCCTTTGCGCCCTCACCTGGGGAGCGGAGGATCTGTCCGCCGATGTCGGGGCGTCGACGAACCGCCTCACCGACGGCACTTATGCGGACCCCTACCGGTTGGCGCGAGCACTGGCGCTCTTCGCGGCGACGGCCGCGGAGGTGGCCCCGATCGATACGGTGTTCGTCAACTTCCGCGATATGGCGGGCCTCGAGTTCGAATGCGCGGCGGCCCGGCGCGACGGCTTCACCGGAAAGCTCGCCATCCATCCGGACCAGGTTGCAACGATCAACGAGGCCTTCACTCCCTCCGCCGAGGCGATCGCGCGGGCGCGCGCCATCATCGCCGCCTTTGCGGCCAATCCCGGCGCCGGCGTGCTCGGCTTGGACGGCGAAATGATCGATCGCCCGCATATCAAGCGGGCGCAGCGCCTCCTCGAAGCCGCAAAGGCGGCAGGCGTGGAATAAGCCGAGGGCTTAGGCGCCAGGCTTGCCCGCCAGGCCTATGCGCCAGGCCGGACCATGGTGAAGCCTTCAGTCGCGACCGCGTAATCGTGATACCCCAGTCGCATGATCGGGTGAGCGGCGAGCGTGTCGAAGCGCCCATCCTTCAGGAATTTCTCGTCGATATGGATGCCGACCACTTGCCCGATCACGAGGTGGTTCGTAGCGGGCGCTCCGTTGAGCGGGCGCAACGGCACGATCTGCAAGAGCTTGCATTCGAGCGCCGTTGGCGCCTCCGCGACGCGGGGCGGCTTGACGAGAACGGACGGCGCGGGCGTCAAACCGGCAAATGCCATCTCATTTTGTCCGCGCGGCAAGGCGGCGGAGGTGAGGTTCATCTTGTCGCGCAGCTCGTAGGTCACGAAATTGCAGACGAACTCGCCCGTCTCCTCGACGAAGCTTGCCGCATCCTTCATGCCATCGGACGAGAACACGACAATTGGCGGGCGATCGCCGACGGCATTGAAGTAGGAATATGGGGAGAGGTTGATCTCTCCCTTGCGGCTCATCGCCGTGATCCAGCCGATCGGGCGTGGCGCCACGATCGCCTTGAACGGATTGTGCGGCAGGCCGTGGTCGTTCTTATCGGTGCGGTAAAACAAGGACGTCTCGCCTTTCATTGCCTCTGTGCCGCCTCGCGGCGGACCCGTTGCTTTCTATGCGAAGCGCGAAACGATGTCGTCAAGCTTCGGGCGTGGCCGCTCGGGCGAGGCGGAGATCGGCGTGCCGATATGCACGAAGCCCGCGATGCGTTCGTGCGGCGCGAGCCCAAAAGCCGCGAGCACGCGCCGATCATAGGCGTACCACTCGGTGATCCACGACGCCGAGAAGCCCTGCGCATGCGCGGCGGTCACGAGGTTCATGCACACGGCGCCCGCCGAAAGCACCTGCTCCCAATCAGGAATTTTCGGGTGCGGCGAGGCGCGGCTCACTACGCCGATGACGAGCGGAGCGCGCGCAAGGCGCCTGCGTTCCGCGCTCACACGGCTCTCATCGGCATCCGGATTGGCCCTGGCGAAAGCCTGCGCGATCACCTCGCCAGCCTTCTCGCGCGCCTCTCCCGCAAACACAAGGAAGCGCCAGGGTGCAAGCTTGCCATGGTCGGGAACACGCGAGGCAATCCGCAAAAGCGTCTCGAGCTGTTCAGCCGATGGTCCCGGCTCGCCGAGGAAGTTCGGTCCCACGGAACGCCGTGAGGAGAGAAGATCGATGGTGGAGGTCATGGACTGAACTCGAGATTAGTGCCTGCATAGCGTGGAGACGAACGCATTTTCAAGCAAGGAACTCGCGTCTATTTCGCTCACCGCTGCTCATCCGCGACACCGTTGCGCAAGATCCCGACGCCTTCGGCTTCGACTTCGATGACATCCCCTGGAACGAGATAGCGCGGCGGATCGAGCCTCGCGCCAGCGCCGGTCGGCGTACCCGTCACGATGATATCGCCGGGCACGAGTGTCGTGAAGGTCGACAGATAGGCGATGAGGTAGCGGAAGCCGAAGATCAGGCGCGATGTGCGGTCCTCTTGGCGAAGCTCGCCATTGACGCGCGTCGTGAGCCGGATATCGGCGATCTGGGCCTCGTTCACATAAGGCACGAGCCACGGGCCGAGGCTGCCGCTCGCCTCGAAATTCTTGCCCTGCGTGACGTTGAACTTCGCATGGCGCACCCAGTCGCGCAGCGTGCCCTCGTTGCAAAGCGTGAGCCCGGCGACATGATCGAGCGCGTCCTTCTCGGGGATGTGCCGGCCGGCCTTGCCGATGACGAGCACGAGCTCGCCTTCGTAATCGAGCTGCGAGGAGGCACGCGGCCGCATGAGCGCTGCGTCGTGACCGACAAAGGAACGCTCGGTGCGCAGAAAGAGGCTCGGGTAAGGCGCAGGCGCCTTGCCGTCCTTGTATTCGGCGTTGCGGTCCGGGTAATTCACGCCGACACAGATGATCTTCTCCGGTTTTGAGACGGGCGGGTGCCAGGAAATTGCGTCGAGCGCATGATCGGGCGGATGGCGAGCGCCTTCCTCGACGAGGCTCGTCAAGGCCCTGGCTTGGATCGCATCCTTGAGCGTCGGAAAGCTCGCACTCATGCGCGAAGAAAGATCGACAACGCCCTTTTCGGCCACGAAGCCGTAACGCAACTTGCCGTCAGCCGAGTAGGTGGCGAGGCGACCATGCTTGGACATCGAGTGGCTCCGGAAAAAAATTTCGGGTTTGATCGTAGGGTTGGCTTTACGCGAAATGGCAGCTCACCATGCCGTAGGCGCCATAATCGGCCTGGATCGTGTCACCCTTCCTCCCCTCGATCGGCCTGATGAAAGAGCCAGAGAGCACGATGTCACCGGGCTCGAGCGCAACGTCGCGCGCCGAGAGCCTTCGCACGAGCCAGGCGACGGCGTTCGCTGGATGGTTGAGCACGCCCGCGGCGAGCCCCGTCTCCTCGATCACGCCGTTGCGATAGCAGAGCGCGCCGATCCAGCGCATGTCCGTATCGAGGGGACGGAAAGGCCGGCCGCCGACGACAATTCCGGCGTTCGCAGCATTGTCCGCGACCGTGTCGACAATCTTCCGCGTGGCCTTTGTCTTCGCGTCGATCCGCTCGATGCGGGTGTCGAGGATCTCGAGCGCCGGGACGACGAAATCGGTGGCGTTGAGCACATCGAAGACCGTGCAGTCTTTTCCAGCGAGCCGCGTTTTCATCACGAAGGCGAGCTCGGCCTCGATCCGCGTGGCGATGAAACGATCGCTCGGCACCTCGCCGCCATCGGTGAAGAACATGTCATCGAGAAGGACGCCGGAATCCGGTTCGTCAATTCCGAGCGCCGATTGCATTGCTTTCGAGGTGAGGCCGATTTTGTGTCCGCGCACCACCCTCCCCTCGGCGATCTTGTGCTCGACCCAAGCGCCCTGGATGGCATAAGCGTCGGTGAGCGTCATGCCCGGATGCTCGATCGACAATTGGCGAATTTGCGTGCGCGTCTTCTCGGCACGGTCGAGCTTTGTCGCGGCACCGCGAATCTCATCTGGCGTCAACACTGGATGAACCTCCTCATCGCGACGCGGCGCCGCGCACGAGATCGATGAGCGTCAGGGGATCGGCCGGAACACTGCCGCCTCGCCAGGCGACATGCTGGTCCGGTCGCGAGAGCACGAGCGCCGGCTTGTAGATGGGCGCGGCCTCATCGCAGTGGAGGTCGAGCATCCGCATGGGCACCCCGCGAGACGCGGCGGCCTCGAGAAGCGGCTCGACCGCGACTTCCCGGTCGGTTCGCAAGAGCGTGTAGTCGGGCCCCATCGCATCGTAGAGCGAGGCGCCGTTCGCGAGACGAACGTGGGGGGTGCGGCAGCCCGGCACGGTCGAGGGAGTGAAATCCGCCATCGAGTATTCGGGCTGCTTCTCGCCGTCATAGGCGATGATGGGGGAGTCGTCGTAATAGTAGCCGAAGTTGAGCCCGCCGCAGCAATATTGCTGAACGTTCAAATCGTAAGCCAGCCGGCCGAGCTTGTTGCGCGCCTCCTCTCCTTCTGGCGTGTCATCCTCGATCTCCTTCGGCACCGCGCCGCGCTGCTTTGCCATCGCATGGGCGTGGTTCATGGCGAAATGCGAAACTTGCTCGGTGATGGGCTGACGCTCTCGGACGTAAGCGTCGAGAATCCCCGGCGCGCCCCACCCGTTGAGTGCCGCCGCGAGAAGCCAAGCGAGATTGGCCGCGTCCGCTAAGCCGGCATTCATGCCGTAGCCGGCGTAGGGGACCCAAAGATGCGCCGAATCCCCGCAGAGGAAGACGCGCCCATCGCGGAACTTGTCCGCAACGAGCCGGCGACCGAACCAATCCTCCTTCGAGATGATCTCGTAGTCGAAATCTGTGCCGACGCCGAGGATGGCGCGCAGCGCCCAATCGCGATCGACACTTTCGAAATCGGCTTCCTCCTCGCGCAGGTAATTGTGAATGAGAAAGGTCTCGCGCCCGTCGATCGCATAGACGCTGCCGCTGCGGCGCGGGTTGAGCGAAAAGTTCACCCACGCGGGCGGCCCTTCCTGAAGCGACAAGAGCTTGGGGGCGCGAATATAGCTCGACTGGACGCGCTGCACGACCGGGTCGCCAAGGAGCTTTGCGCCGATACCGCGCCGCGTCGGCGATTTCCCGCCGTCGCATCCGACAAGAAAACGCGCCTTGAAGGTGAGCGCCTCGCCGGTGTCGAGCGCACGCGCCGATGCGGTGACGCTCGTCTCGTCTTGCGCGAAGCTCAAAAATTCCACGCGATTGCGCAAGCTGACGCGCTCGAGCGACGAAGCGTGCTCGAACAAGATGGGTTCCAGGAAGATCTGGTTGATCCTGTGCGGCGGTTCGGGTGTGGGCCACCAAGTGTCAGGCCCGTTCTTGGCCGTGTAGCGATCGCGCCGGCACGGGATCTTTATGCGGGTGAGCTCCCTCCCCAACATCGTCGTGCGGTAGGAGACGTCATTCGGGTAATCGGCGGGTAGGCCCGCATTGCGAACTTGTCGCGCGACGCCCAGGCGGCGGAAAAGCTCCATCGAGCGCGCCGCGACGTGATTGCACTTGACGCTCGGCGGCTCGCCGCGCTCGCGCAGCTCGAGCACCGTGACCTCAACGCCGCGCTGCGCGAGATCCATGGCAAGCGTCAAACCGACCGGCCCTCCGCCGACGACGAGCACGTCGGTTTCGATCATCTCGGTCATGGGGTCGCGTCTTTGAAGTACGGCGGAGGCATCGGCCTCATTAGCCGAGCTTCGACGTCCTTCACAAGGAGAGGTTTCGCGAAGGTGCCTCGCATGGAATGCAGGCCTCGCTCGGAGCCGCTTGGGCGCGAGGCCCTTGCTGACACCAGCTCAACGGGTTTCGTTGCCGTCGCGGCCGAGGCTCACGCAGCGTCGTGGAAGATGATCCCAAGCGTGAAGCGCTCGCCGGAGCGAAGACGGCTCACGCCGTGACGCATCGTGACGCGATACACGCCTCGGCCTCCTTGCACCGGCCGCTGATTGACTGGGAAAATCACGCCTTCACCCTGCCTCAACGACACGACTTCGGCGCGCGACTGCATGCGCGGGCGCTGTTCGGTGAGCACGAACTCGCCGCCCGTGAATTGCTCGCCCGGCGCGCTCAAGAGAAAGGCGACCTGCAGCGGGAAGGCGAGCGCGCCGTAAAGGTCTTGGTGCAGGCAGTTGTAGTCGCCCACCTCGTAGCGCAACAGGAGCGGTGTCGGTCGCGCCTGGCCGGCCGCATGGCAGCGCTCGAGATAGGCGCCGTGGTCTGGCGGGAAGGCGCCGCTGCGGCCGAAGGCCGCCTCCCATCGGTTGGCGATGTCCGCCAGAGGCGGATAGAGCGCCTCTCGCAATTCGGCAACCGGCGTTGGGAGCGGATAGGCGTAGTATTTGTATTCGCCGCGCCCGAAACCGTGCCGGCTCATGACGATGCGGCTGCGGAAACCTTCCTCCCGGCCATAGGCAGAGGCGATTCTGGCGCATTCCTCGGGCGCAAGGAGCACGCCGGTGGTGGAAACACCGAAGGCGTCGAGCTCGGCTCCGATGCGCCTCCAATCGATGCCGGCGAGGCGAGGCGAGAGCGAAGGGGCCGACCGCGATGCGAGGGGCGGCCCGTCCCCTCTCGGGCAGCCCACGGTCGCCTCGGTGTCGCCCAACGGCATCAGCCGCGCTCCCGTTCGAGCAGGCGACGCTTGCGCTCGACGCCCCAGCGATAGCCCGCCAAGCCACCATCGGCCGCAATGACGCGGTGGCAGGGAATGGCAACTGCGATCTTGTTGGCCGCGCAGGCACTCGCCACTGCGCGCACCGCGTGTGGGTTCCCGACCTGTTGGGCGATTTCGGCATAGCTCGCCGTCTCGCCTGCAGGGATCGCGCGCAATGCTTCCCAGACACGCCGCTGGAAGGTCGTGCCACGGATGTCGAGCGGCAGATTAAGCCCTTCCGTTCGGCCCGGATCATCGACGAAGCGCACCACCTCGGCGACGAGCTCGGCAAAGCCCGGCGTCGGCTCGACGAGCCTTGCCTTCGGGAAGCGCGCCTTGAGGTCGGCGCGGAGCGCTCCCGGCTCATCCCCGATGAGAATGGCGCAGACGCCTCGCCTCGTCGCGGCGACCAGCACGCAACCGAGCGAAGAGCGCCCAATCGCATGGCAGACCTCCTCGCCGTCACCGCCCTTTCGATAAGCGGACGGCGTCATGCCCAGCATGCCCGATACAGCTTCGTAAAAGCGGCCGGAGGAGTTGAAGCCCGAGGCGTAGATCGTCTCGGTCACGCCCGAGCCGGCAGCGAGATTGGCCTGAACGCGGCTTTGGCGATGGGCTGCCGCATAGGCCTTCGGCGTGACGCCCGTGACGCGCTTGAAAACACGATGGAAGTGATGCGGGCTGAAGCCTGCCACTTGCGCAAGCCGTGCGAGCGCAAGCTCCTCCTCGGCGGCCTCGATCTGGCGGCAGGCCTGCGCCACCAATTCTGCCTCGCGTTCCGCGCGCGACGGAAGATCAGGGCGGCAGCGCTTGCAAGGTCGATAACCGGCGGCTTCCGCCTCGAGAGGCGTCGCGTAGAAGTTCACATTTTCCCGCCGCGGCGAACGAGCCGCGCAGGTCGAACGGCAATAGACACCCGTGGTCGAAACCGCGAAGACGAATTCGCCTTCCGCGTCAGGATCGCGATGGCGCACCGCCGTCCAACGCGCATCGTCATCGAAGAAGCGTGCGGGCCGAGAAGATGTTTGAGGGCCTGGTGAAACGGCTTGCATGAGAGACCTCCGAATATGCGCGGTAACGTTGCTCGAGGGTGATCTAGATGCCCAGGGCCGCGGCCGCACTCCGCCTCTTGCGCGGCAATTCATTCGGTTTCGACCACGCGTGCCGCAAGCCTTGCGTCGAAGCTTCTCGCAATCCGAATTGCCGGACAACAAGCGGAGCGCGGCGATCGAGGTCTTACCACAGATAGGCATCGAAAAGGCGAACCGGGAGATGGTCCGTCTCAGTATCGGCAATGGAAACTCGGCGATGTCATCCGCGATCGATCCTCCTCTCACGGTGTCCCCCTCGCAACGCAACTTGGCCCGGGGGTTGAACCGCCTCGTCTCATCGAATCTTCTCGCGCAATCGGCCGAGCAGCTCGGGCTTGCGGCAGCGCCCATCGTCGCCGTATTTGCCTTCGGCGCCGGACCGGGTGAGACGGGCCTGCTTCAGACCGCCCAGACCTTGCCGTTCCTGCTTCTCGCGATCCCGGTCGGAATTCTTGCCGACCGGACCTCTCGCCGCGAGTTGATGGTGTTCGCAGAGGCGCTCCGCGCGTTCTCGTTGCTCGCTATTCTCGTGCTTGCGTTGGCGGGCTTGCTGACCCTTCCACTGCTTGCGCTTCTTGGCTTCATCGGAGCTTCGGGCACGGTCGCTTACAGCATCGCGGCTCCGTCCCTCGTGCCGGCGATGGTGGATCCCGAAGGGCTCGCTGGAGCCAACCGGCGTCTCGAACTTGCCCGCAGCTTCGCCTTCGCGGCAGGACCGGCGCTCGGCGGCGCACTTGTGGGCTCAATCGGGGCGGCCCCGGCTTTCGGCATCGCAACGGCCCTCTCCGGATACGCCGTGACCTTGCTCCTTGGCATTCCCGAGCCCGCGCGACCGACCTTGCCGCCACGTCATTGGGGCCATGACCTCACTGAAGGAACGCGATTTCTTTTCAGGAACCGCCTGCTGAGGCCCGTTCTCATGACCGCGGTCGTCTTCAATATCTCCTTCGTCATGATGCAGGCGATCTATGTGCCTTACGCGGTTGAAAAGCTCGCCTTGTCGTCGGCGAGCGTCGGTCTGACGCTTGCCGCCTACGGCGTCGGCATGGTGCTGGGCGCGCTCATCGCATCACGTCTGGCGAAATTCATCCCCTTCGGCGCGATGATCGCGATCGGCCCGATCGCGGGTGTCGCTTCGGCGCTCGCCATGGTGCTCACGGTGTGGTTCCCGTCCGTGGCGCTCGCGGGGTTGAGCTTCTTTCTAATCGGCGCAGGCCCCGTGTTGTGGACCATCAGCACAACGACGCTTCGGCAGACGGTAACTCCGGGCGCCTTGCTCGGCCGGGTCTCAGCCGTGACGTTGATGGCGACCTGGGGGACGCGGCCACTTGGGGCCGCGATCGGCGCCGTCATCGGTGCAAGCTATGGCGCCGAGACTTGCCTCACGATCGCGGCTTGCGGATTCATCGTCCAGGCGGCGATCATCCTCACGTCTCCCACGGTGCGTCTCGAGCGCCAGCCGGAAGCCAACGCTGCCTGATGAGCCCTTCGTTCGATCAATCGCCGATCTCACGCGCCGCGCGCCGCTTATGGGCGGCGAGTGCCATGAGCCGCCGGTCGCGCCAGAGCTGACGCTCCGCAAGTTGCGAAGCCGGCAGCTCGACGCGGCGCGCACGTTCGATCTCGTCGAGCACGGGCCCTTCCCAATCGACGCGCCGCTGCATCTGGCCGAACAAGATTTTATAAATGCCGTGATATCGTTCGGCGTAGTCGCGCACGCCGCCAGGCGCGTTGAGATCGATGGTTTCGAACGGGCCCATGAAGGACCAGCGAAGCGCGAGCCCATCCCTGATGCCGACGTCGATGTCCTCCACCGTGGCATAACCATCCGCGACGAGGCGGAACGCCTCTTCGAGAAGCGCCCCTTGCATGCGGTTCATGACGAAGCCGTCGAGCTCGCGCTTCATCACGATCGGCGCTTGACCCGCGGCCATGAGGAATTCGCGGGCGCGCCTCACCACCTCCGGCGATGTCCAGGGCGCGGGCACGATCTCGGCCGCGGGAATGAGGTAGGGTGGATTGATCGGATGTATGATGAGGCAGCGATGCCTTCCAGAAAGGCTCTCGGTGAAGCGTGATGGCAAGATTGCCGAGGTCGAGCTCGCGATGATCGCATCCGTGGGCGCGAGCCGGTCGAGCTCGGCAAACAAGGCCTTTTTTATGTCGACGCGCTCGGGCGCATTCTCCTGCACATGTTCGACGCCTTTGAGCGCGGCGCCAAGATCGCGTTCGATGCGCAGGCGACTGAGCAGAGCTGCGGGCGTGGCACCTGCGAGAAGATCATTCGTTGCAAGATCGGGGAGCACATCGGCGATGAACTCGATCGCCCGATCCGGCGCGGCTTGGTCGTTGTCCCACAGCACGACATCGTGGCCGGCACGCGCGAAGCTGATCGCCCATGCCCTGCCGATGAACCCGCTTCCGATGATGGCGACGCTCGGCATGGTCCCTCCTCCTCAAAGCGTCTCGACATTGCCGTCGACACCGATCGACTGGCCCGAGATGTTGCGGGCGGCATCCGAAAGCAGAAAGGCCACCATGCCGGCGACATCACGCGGACTCACCATCCGCCTCAGCGAGACACGTTCCAGATATCGCCTCTCCATCTCGGCGCGTGAAATGGAGAGCTGCGCCGCGCGGTCGCGGATCACGCCTTCCATGCGCGGGCCTTCGACGATGCCGGGCAGAATGGCGTTGACGCGGATATTGGCGGGACCCAGCTCCTTGGCGAGGCTTTGCGTGAATCCGATGACGCCGAATTTTGCCGCCGAATAGGGGGTGCGGAAGGCATAGCCGTGCCGGCCGGCCGCTGACGACATGTTCACGATCGAGCCGCCGGATGCGGCCTTGAACAAAGGCACGGCGCGCCGCGCGCACAAGAATTGCCCCGTGAGTCCGACATCGATGCAGCGGCGCCATTCGGCAGGATCAATGTCCTCGACGCCGCCGGTTGGACCAGCGATCCCTGCATTGTTCACGAGCGCGTCGAGGCCGCCGAGCTCTGACTTCAATGCGAGGAAGAGGCGATCGACATCGGCCTCGCTCGAGACATCGGCTTTCGCCCAACCCGCTCCTGGCTCTTTCTTGGCGAACGCTTCGAGGGCGGGCTCCGAGATGTCGCAGACGAAGACCCTCGCCCGGTGATGGATGAGGTGCTCGGCGATCGAAAGCCCGATCCCGCCGGCGCCAGCGGTGACGAGCACACGCTTTCCCGCAAGGCCTGCACTGAGATCCAAGCTTTCCCCAGCGTCCGTCATCACCGTTCCTGCGGCTCCTCCCGCCTGCTCACGCGAGCTCAAAGGGGGTGAAGGAACGAGGGCCCCGGGTCAAGAGACGAGGCGGCGTCGCCGCGATCCGCGAAAGGGCGCGATGCACATGCATTCAACACCAACGGTGGGGGTCCCGCGACCGATTTTGTCGCGCGTGGCGGCGCGCATGCTTGATCATCGGCCCGGATCACGGCAGGGGTAGAGCTCTGCAGGCGCGATGATGCGCAAATCCGAGCTCGACAGCAATCTCCTCCCTCGACGACACACGCCATGCGCCGACCCACCTCTCCCCTCGCCGCTGCCTCCGCGCAATATTTCGAAGGGCTCGAAGCCCTTTTCCGCAAGGACCCGAATGCGCTCGATCCTGGTTGGCGCGCCGTGTTCCAGCTTCTCGACGAGGTTTCGTCGTTGGATCGCACCGAGAGCGCCGCAAGTCCCACGCCGAAGGGCAATGACGAGGCGCTCGCCGCGGCCTACAGCCGATACGGTCATCGCTTGGCGGACCTCGATCCGCTTGGACTGATGGATGCGGCGTGGCGAGGGCCGAACGGCATGAAGCCAGTGGCGCACGCGTCGAGCTCGGCTTTGCTCGCCCTGGAAGGATCGGTGAACAGCCCGACTCAAAAGGCTGAGGCGTTGCACCGGATTTACGCTGGAACGCTCGCGATCGAAACCGCCCATATCGACGAAACGTGGCTTCGATCCTGGCTCGTCGAAGCTTTCGAAAATGGCGCTCAGCTTCCGCCGGCGAGCGCAAGGCGGGCGGCGCTCAGTCAGCTCGTCGCCGCCGAGGAATTCGACAAGTTTTTCAGCCTCAAATGGCCGACCAAGAAGCGCTTTGGCAGCGAGGGCGCAGATGCGCTCGCGCCGCTTTTGCATCGCCTCGTCGAGAGAGCCGCAAAGGTGGGCATAACCCATATCGTCGTCGGCCCCATGCACCGGGGCAGGCTCAATCTCATGGCGAATGTGTTCGGCGAGCCGCTCGTCGACCTCATCGCCAAGTTCAAGGGCGCCCATCCCTTTCCCGGCGCGAATGGAATTGCGGCCGATGTGCCTTATCATCTCGGATTGGAAGGCAAGGTCGCAACCAGGAGCGGTGAAATCTCGATCATTGTTCTGCCGAACCCTTCCCATCTCGAAGCCGTGAATCCGGTGGTGCTCGGGCGCGTGCGCGCCCTGCAGCACGAGGCGCGCGGGAAAGCGGACCCTGGAAGAATTCTCGGCATCATCTTGCACACGGATGCCAGCGTCATCGCGCAAGGAAGCATCGCCGAAATGATCCAGCTCTCAGGCCTCGAAGGCTACACGACCAGCGGCACCCTCCATGTGATCGTCAACAACCAGATCGGCTTCACGACCGAGCCGCATGAAGCGCGCACTTCCCTTTACTGCACCGGCGCCTTCAAGGCGATCGACAGCGCCATTTTGCATGCGAACGGGAATGACGCGGATGCGGTGATCCGCGCCGCCGATCTCGCCATGGAGTTTCGTGCTCGGCATCGGCGCGACGCCGTGATCGACCTCATCTGCTATCGCAAGAACGGGCACAACGAGATCGATGAGCCGCGCTTCACGCAACCTCTTCTCTATCGCACGATCGAGATGGTCCCCCCGGTTCGTGCGCTTTACCAGGACAAGCTGATCGACGCCGGCGTCGTCACGCCTGACGAGGCGGAGAACCTTGCGGCAAGCCATCGCGCCAAGCTGGAAGAGGCGTATGCCGCTGCCGCAGATCATCGGCCGAACGGCGGCGGATTTCCGGGAGGGAAATGGGCGTTGCATGACCCTGCGCGCGGCACCGATCAGGAACCCGCGACAGGCGTGCCCGAGACGCGCTTGATCGAGCTTCTCGAAAAGTTGGCGGCCGTCCCGGAGGATTTCAGCGTCGATCGAAAAGTTGCGCGCCTCATGCGCGCTCAGACCGCGTCCACAGGAGCCCTGCGCTGGGCGACCGCCGAATCCCTTGCCTTCGCAAGCCTGCTCATCGAAGGCGTGCGCGTCCGGTTGAGCGGGCAAGACATCGTGCGAGGCGCGTTCTCGCATCGCCATCTCGCGCTCTTCGACAGCAAGACGGGAACGCGGCACGTACCGCTCGCGCATCTCTCCACCGAGCAGGCAAGCTTCGAGGCGATCAACAGCCCGCTTTCGGAGTATGCGGTGCTCGGCTTCGAGTATGGGGTGAGCCTCGAACGCCCTGACGCGCTCACGATCTGGGAGGGGCAATTCGGCGATTTTGCCAATGGAGCGCAAATCATCATCGACCAATTCATCGTCAGCGGTGAAGAAAAGTGGATGCAGCCTTCCGGGCTTGTCCTCCTCTTGCCGCACGGGCTCGAGGGCCAGGGCCCGGAGCATTCCTCGGCGCGACCTGAACGCATCCTCCAGCTCGCGGCGAAGGACAATATCGAGCTTGCGAACCCTTCGACTCCCGCCAATTATTTTCACCTCCTGCGCCGCCAAGTCCTGCGGCAAAGGCGCAAGCCCCTCTTCGTAACGAGCCCGAAGACGCTTCTGCGCCTACCCGAGGCCGTCTCGCCCCTTTCCGACTTCCGCGAGGGCAAAAACTTTGAGCCCGTCCTCGCATCACTGCCGCGTGGCGAGGTGCGACGCGTGATCTTGTGCACGGGCAAGC
>JAFBAS010000184.1 GCA_019247605.1 Hyphomicrobiales bacterium | reverse complement strand
TGGCACAACGGCCTACTTCACCAAGATCGGACTTCCGATGCCCAGCCTCGCTTACCTGCTGGCCGTTGCCGTCGAGCTCGGTGGAGGAATTCTGATATTAATAGGCCTATTCACGCGCCCCGCGGCGATCATTTTAGGATTGTGGTGCGTTGCCACGGCGGTCGTGGGCCACAGCGATTTCGGTGACCGCAACATGCAAATTCACTTCATGAAGAACCTGACCATGGCGGGAGGTTTCGCCTATGTCATGCTTCTTGGTGCTGGAGCATTCAGCGTGGATGCGTATTTGGACAAAAGGCACGCCCCGACAGCGGCTTGATCAGTTGGCCTCACATAGGAGTTCGACATGCTTGGCGAAAGCGTCGGATAGATTGTCGAGAATGTTGCGCCGCTCCGCCGCATGTCCAGAGGTGGCGAGCTCCTCGTGACGCAAGCGGTCCAGAACGTCGAAGCTGAGGGCGATAATATCGAAGGCGCAGCGAGGAGGACCGTGGCCGAAGAAAGTAACCGGTGTAGTCTCTCGGCAAGAGCTACGAGCTTGATGCTTTGAATTCCGTGATCACGCGGATCTGCGCAATTGCTGTTGCTCGAGCTCGATGACCTTGTGCTCCGCTGAACTTTCAGCCGTTTGGAGCAGAGCGGTGAGCGTCGGGCGTGGCTTCGCAACCAACAAGATCTGGAATCCAAATAGCGTGGGGCGCAATCGCACCAGGGCTTGGTTGATCGCCATGGCAATTTTGGCGAGTCGCGAGTGGCCGAAAACAAAGGGCAACGGTGCAGAAACGCCCTCAGAACGTTCGATTTCAAACCCGGCGGCGCGCATGGCGCGCCGAAGCGTGTTGAAGGTGAACAGCCGCACATGCGTAATGTCGAGAATTCCTCGTTTGCCGTATTCGAAGCGCCCGAGAGCGAGCGACAAACGCATGACCACAAAGCCGATATTGGCGGTGGTGATGATGATCTGGGCGCCGGCCCGCGCGGCGAGTTCCCGCAATTGGTCGAGGAAGTCTTCAGGCGCGGCGAGGTGCTCGATCACATCGAGCGCCAGGATATAGTCGAAACGCGGGCCCGACATTTGGGGAACGCCCCTGTTCAGATCCGCCAAGAAAAAATTGTCGAACGTTCCAGTGAAGGCACCGCGCTCGAGGTCGCAACCCGTCACGAAGCACCCCTTCGCTTTGAGCGCGGCCCCCACTGCGCCTATGCCGGAGCCCAGGTCGAGCACCCGCGCACCTTCTGGCACGAGCTCGACGACGCGCGAATGCGTGCTCGCGAAGTCGAGCTTCGATGGGTAGCGCCGGCCGTCGGATAAAGGCGCGCAGTCGAAGCGCCGGTCATAGAAAAGGTTGAGCTTCTGGCACCACGCCTGCAGCGAGGTCTTGATCACGTCGAAAGCATATTTCAGTCCGTCGACCCGGCAGATCTCGTCCCCGTAATAGGTCGGAATCGCGATTTCCTCGATGCGCTTGCCCGCGATCACGAGCTGCGTGATGATTTCCGTGTCGAAGTGAAAGACGTTCGAGTTGCGTTCGAACGGAATCGATTTGAGCGCGGACACGGCGTAAACGCGGTAACCGCTGTGAAATTCCGAAAGGCTTGTACCGAGCAGCCAGTTCTGTACTGTGGTGAGGATGCGATTGCCGTAATATTTGTAGCGCGGCATGCCCCCTTTCAGCGCATCTTTCCGCACGAGCATGCGCGAGCCGAATACGGCATCGGCGTCGCCTCGACGAAGGGGCTCGGCCAGCGTGGCGAGCATCTCTGGGGCATATTGTCCGTCCCCGTGTAGCAGCGCAACGACATCAAATCCTTGCTCGATCGCGTAGTGATAGCCGATCTTCTGATTGCCGCCATACCCTTGATTCTTCGGGTTATAGAGCACGGTCACCTTGAAGGGGATGTCGGGGTGCTTAGCCACGCCGATCCCATGCGCAAAGGTCGCGTCCCCCGAACCGTCGTCGATGATCAAGATCTCGACGTCGTAGCTATCGAGCAGCGCAGCCGGTATGCGGCGAACCACTTTCTCGATGGTGCTTTCGGCATAATAAGCAACGATGAGGACAAGGAGCCGCAGCTTTGGCATATCCGGCGTCACCAGCTAACAGGTTCGTTCGACTCGGCCCGTTGGGAGCCAAACAGTTAGCGTGGTGATCTAGCGGTTGCAGCTAATTAGATCAAGGACGCGTTGTTTTTTGCCGTTGACAGCTTTGGCGGCAGAAAACAACAACCTTGATCATATATTGACGAACGGCCGTCTCACTCCGTGGCGAGGGCGTCTTCGGCGCGCCAGCCGTAGAGCCAATCGTAACGTGAGAGGAGGCGAGGACCCGAGGAGCGCGACAAGATGAGGTCGCGTGGCGCGGAAAGCGGAAATTGCGAATGGTACGCCAGCTTGTTCCAGCGCGCTTCGCGTTGCGCGCGTGCGGTACGCGACGCACGCGCCCGCTCGTAGCGCCGCAGCGCCCTTTCGACTTCGCGCCTCCGATCGAGCCTCGCCGTCCCTTCTCGTGTGCCGGTTTTGTGCCCGATACCGGCATGGGTCAGCGGGCTCAGCGCAATCGCAAGCACCGCCGCGTCCTCGATCGCCATGGCGGCGCCTTGTGCCAGGAAGGGCAACATCGGATGGGCCGCATCGCCGAGAAGCGTCACAAGACCTCGTCCCCAGCGGCGGGCCGGCTGTCGGTCGAAAAGCGACCAGCATTTCCAAGCAGGCGCGCAAGCGATCAAGGAGCGCGCGGCTTCGTTCCAAGTCGCGAAGGCTTGGCCGATGCCTTTCGGGTCGCCTTCACGCGACCATCCCTGTTGTTGGCACTCGTCCTCGATCACGGCGACGAGATTCACGGCATCGCGGTTCCCGAGCGCGTAATGCACGAGGTGCGCACGCGGACCAAGCCAGAGACCGACCTCTCGGGCGCGTGCAAATGATGGCGCGGAGGTCGCCGGCACGAGAGCGCGCCAGGCGCAAAAGCCAGAGAAGCGAGGCGGCGCATTTGATGGGTGATTTGTGCTCCACAACCCGTCGGCTAACACGAGCGCCGCGGCATCGAACGTGCTTTGCGCGCTGTTCTCGCTTCGCAAGGAGAGGGTGACGCCATGGTCATGCTCGACATGGCCTTGCGCCTCGCGTCCGTAGAGAAGCTGGACGCGAGCTTCAGAGCGCACTGCGTCGAGGAGGACGCCAGCGAGATCGGCCCGATGGATGACGAGGTAAGGCGCGCCATGGCGTTCTTCGATGTCGTCGCCAAGCGGAATGGAGGCGAGCTCGCGCGCGTCCAAGGCGCGGCGAATTCGCACGCGCTCGGGCGCGCTGGCGCGCCGTGAAAGGGGCGGGCCCATCCCCGCCTCGAAGAGTACGCGGCTCGCATTGGGCGAAAGCTGCAAGCCCGCACCTTCTTCCTCCACGCCCGTGCGCTTTTCGATGAGGGCCACCTCGAAACCGGCGCGCGACAGGAAGAGCGCTGCCGCAAGCCCGCCGATCCCGCCGCCCACGACCGCAATCGGTTCCGTGCGTCCGTTCATCGCCGCATCGGCTCTTCAGGGAGCTCTCGCGCTTGTTTCGTCTGACAAGCAGGCTTTGCGCGCCGTCCGTGAGCGTGCGCGTTCACGCCATCGCGTCTTCGGGGTCGGGCGTCCACGCGCAGCCTGATGGATCGCTCTCCTGCCCGTGAAGATCGGAGCGGAAGCGATAAAGCGTCGAGCAATACGGGCAGATGATCTCGTCATCTGCGCCCATGTCGAGGAAGACATGCGGATGATCGAGCGGCGGCTTCGCGCCGATGCACATCAGTTTTTTTGCGCCGATGGCGATGCTGCGTACACCGGCCTCGTTGTGGAAATGGGGGGTCGCGTCATGGGCCATGGCGAATTCCAAGGGTATTTTGCAAGCGCTGTACCCGCTCTCGATCGGGCTGGCTAGGGATTTCCGTCGTGGAAAGATGACTGGTCCCAGCATTTAAACATGCGGATCGGGGGCGGACGATCCGCAAGAGCGCCTTCGTATCCCTGGCGAACTTCGGCATTGACGCTTCGCACCTCATCGGCAAATTGCCCGTTGCCGGAGGAAGGGCGCATGGAATTTTTTCACTCGCAAGGCGTGCGGATCGCCTTCATCGATCTTCGACCCTCGAGTGAGGATCGTGGCGAGCCGATCGTATTGATCCACGGCTTCGCGTCCAACCAGGCGGTGAACTGGGGCAGCACGCTGTGGACGCAGACGCTCGCCCGCGATGGGCGTCGCGTGATCGCGCTCGACAACCGCGGCCATGGCCAATCCGAGAAGCTTTATGACCCGGCCTCCTATTCGCTCAGGACGATGGCCGGCGATGCACTCGCGCTCATGGACCATCTCGGCCTCGCGAACGCTGATGTGATGGGCTATTCGATGGGAGCGCGGATCACGAGCTTCCTTGCGGCCGAGTATCCTGGACGGCTGCGCTCGGCCATTTTCGGGGGGCTCGGAATGCGGCTTCTGATGAGCGATCCGAATTATCTGGCGATCGTGGAGGCGATGGAAGCGCCTTCCCTCGACGCACTCACCGACCCGCTTCAGCGAAGCTTTCGCGCCTTCGCCGAGCAGACAAAGAGCGATCTTGCGGCGCTCGCCGCTTGCATGCGCGGAACGCGCGAGTTGTTGACCGTAGAGGAAGCCGCCGCGATCCGCGTCCCGGTTCTGGTGGCGGCAGGAACCAAGGACCCGCTGGCGCGCGACTATCGCGAGCTCGGCCAGCTCATTCCCGGCGCGCAAATACTCGAGATCCCGAACCGCGACCATAATCTTGCGGTTGGCGACAAGGTTTACAAGCAGGGCGTTCTCGAGTTCTTGCGCCGGCGGCCCTGATCGATCTCCTCTCGCAACCTTCAAATGGAGTGCCTATCTCTTTTCTTGCCGGGCGTGCAAAGCTCGACGCGACAGAGTTAATCCCGGCCTGATCATGTGATAAGACAAGGATGCAAAGGCCCTGACCAAGTCTCGTCGCAGCCGTTCCGCAAAGGAGTTCGCCATGCCCGCCGAGGTCAAAAGAAGCCTGTCACTCGCCGCGGCAAGAGAGACCGATCTCGTTTGGCAGCGAATTTGCACGGAGGCGGATGCGGTCATGACGCGCGAGCCCGCGCTTGCCGGTTTCATGCTTTCGGCCATTTTCCGGCACGAGCGATTCGAGACGGCGGTGATCGGGCGCGTCGCTTCACGGCTCGATCATCGCGGCCTCGGCGCCGATCTCATCTCGCAAGCTTTCACCGAAGCGCTCGCGAGCGACCCCTCGATCGCGGAGGCTTTTCGAGCCGATCTCGCGGCCGTCGTCGATCGGGATCCTGCGTGTAATCGGCTGATTGAGCCGCTTTTGTATTTCAAGGGCTTCCACGCCATTCAAACGCATCGTCTAGCCCATTTCCTGTGGACGCATGGCCGCAAGGATTTCGCCCTTTATTTGCAGTCGCGTTCATCGGAAGTGTTCCAGACCGACATCAACCCGGCGGCGCGCATCGGTAAAGGGATTTTCCTGGACCATGCGACCGGCCTCGTCGTCGGTGAGACGGCGGTCATCGGCGACAACGTCTCGATGCTTCAGGACGTGACGCTCGGAGGCACCGGAAAAGCGGGCGGCGACCGTCATCCCAAGGTGCGCGATTGCGTGTTGATCGGCGCCGGTGCCAAGGTGCTCGGCAACATCGAGATCGGCTCTTGCGCGCGCATCGCTGCCGGCTCCGTCGTGCTTCACGACGTGCCGCCTCGTACCACGGTCGCGGGCGTGCCCGCGAAAATCGTCGGGGAAGCCGGTTGTCCCGAGCCCGGCCTGACGATGGACCAGCTTCTTCAGAAGGTCGAGGAGCTCGGGGCCTGAGTTTCATCAGGCCTTTCGCGTTCCAGGCGCCCTGCTCGCCTTCGAGCAGGGCGTGGTCATGCGAGCCCTGCCGGTTTAACGCGCTTGCGCGCTTGCCTTTGTGCGCCGATGAGGCCACACAGGCGTGTCTCCACTCAAACCAGGAAGCGCTCATGGACAAGAATGATTGCGCGCGTCTCGAGCGCTACCTCCGGCGGCTTTTCCGCAACACGGACATCCGCGTGACGCCACGTCCTCGCAAGACCGATTCGGCCGAGTTCTACCTCGGCGAGGAATTCATCGGGGTGCTCTTTGAGGACAATGACGAGGGCGAGCGCTCCTTCAACCTCCAGATGGCGATCCTGAACGAGGATCTCGACGAGTAGAGGCGAGCACGCACCCTGCGCGCTTTTTCATGACATCGTCGCCGTACGGAATTAAGCTTCATGCCCGTTTATTCACTGAACGGCGTCACGCCCAAGCTCCCTCCTAAAGGTCGTTTCTGGATTGCTCCCGGCGCGCGCGTGATCGGCAAGGTGACCTTGCACGACGAGGTCGGCGTCTGGTTCGGCGCGGTGCTGCGCGGCGACAATGATGCGATCGAGGTCGGTGCGCGCTCGAACATTCAAGACAACGCCATGGTGCATGTCGATCCGGGATTTCCCGTGACGATCGGCAAGGGCTGCACCATCGGCCATCACGCCATCGTGCATGGCTGCAGCATCGGCAACGGCTCTCTCATCGGCATGGGTGCAACCGTCCTCAATGGGGCAAGGATCGGCGCTGATTGCCTCGTCGGCGCCAACGCGCTCGTCACCGAAGGCAAGGTTTTTGACGACCGTTCCCTGATCGTCGGCGCGCCGGCGCGCGCCATCCGAAAATTAGACGAAGCCGCGATAAAAGAGCTGCGAAAGGCTTCCGAAAACTACGTCGAAAGGTGGCGCCGCTTCGCGACAGGCCTCGTGGAGATCGAGGGATGACCCACTCGCTCCTGCGACACGGGCGAAAGGAGCCCCATGATGCTCGCAAGCCGGCCTGAAGGATGCCCGAGCGCCGATTGACGCGACTTGATATCGGGTCCAATTGTCGTTGAAACTTCATCAAAACGACACCTGGGCGTCCCCGGAGAAAAGCATGCGTCGATCTTTTGCGCGTCTCGCGCTCTTGTGCGTGCCCCTGGCATTCGGCGATCTCGCCGCGCCCATCGCGGCGAAGGCGGCCGGAAATCTCGTCATGTATTGCGGCGTGCAAGAGGAGTGGTGCCGCGCGGTTTCCGCGGCGTTCGAGCGCGAGACCGGCATTTCGGTCGCCATGACCCGCAAAAGCGCCGGCGAAGTCTATGCGCAGGTGAAGGCCGAAGCCGCAAATCCGAAGGGCGATATCTGGTGGGGCGGAACGGGCGATCCGCATCAGCAGGCGGCCAATGAAGGCCTGACCGTGGAGTACAAACCCGCCAATTTCGATGACCTTTACGATTGGGCGCAGCGCCAATGGCAGGACACGAAAGGGCGCACGATCGGCATCTACTCGGGCGCGCTCGGCTTTGGGTATAACGAGAAGCTCCTGAAATCGAAGGGATTGCCGGAGCCGAAATGCTGGGCCGACCTCACCAATCCCGCCTACAAGGATGAGATTCAGGTCGCCGATCCGAACTCTTCCGGCACGGCCTACAATCTTCTCGCCACCATCGTGCAGATCATGGGCGAGGAGAAGGGCTTCGCCTATCTCAAGGCGCTTCACAAGAACGTCAACCAATATACCAAGGCTGGTGCTGCCCCCGCGCAAGCGGTCAATCTCGGCGAAACCACGATCGGCATCACCTTCATGCACGACATGATCGCGGCCGCGCAGGACAATCCCGAGATCAAGACGGTCGCGCCTTGCGAAGGCACCGGCTACGAGATCGGTTCGATGTCCCTGATCAAGGGAGCGCACAACCTCGACGATGCCAAGAAGTTCTACGATTGGGCGCTCACACCCGCGGCCCAAGAGCTCGCCGCCAAGAACAAATCGTATCAGACGCCGTCCAACAGGATGACGCCCTTGCCGAAGCTCGGCGTCGACCTCTCGAAGACGAAGCTCATCCAGTACGACTTCGCCAAATTCGGCTCGAGCGAGGTGCGCAACGCCCTCCTCAAGCGCTGGACGGACGAGGTGAAGAACCAGCCGCGCTGATCTCTCTGCGTTCCAAGGCGCTTGCCTCCACCCTTTCCAGGAACTCGCTTGATGTGGCCCTTCGCCAAATTTTCGACCTTTGCCACCAGACCGGCTTTCGCCAATGGCGTGGCATTCGTGCTGGCCGCGTTGTCGTTGGGCGCGATGTTCCGCGGCACTCCAGCCGCGGCCGAGGGGCAGGTGACGGTCTATTGTTCCATTCTCGAGGAACAATGCCGCGAAGGTGCCGCCCTCTTCGAGAAGGCGACCGGCATCAAGGTGCTGATGATCCGCCGCAGCACGGGGGAGACCTATGCCCAGGTGAAGGCGGAGACAGCCAATCCCAAGGCCGATGTCTGGTGGGGAGGGC
>JAFBAS010000022.1 GCA_019247605.1 Hyphomicrobiales bacterium | reverse complement strand
GCATTGTTCAACGCGGCAGTCGGCTCATCCATGATCAACACGCGCGAGTTGAAGGACAGCGCCTTGGCGATTTCCACCATCTGCTGCTTGGCAACCGTCAACCCGCCGACAATCGCGCGGGGGTCGAGCTTTAGATGCATGTGGGCGAGAATTTCTCGCGCTTGACGGTTGAGCTTGTCCTCGTCAAGGAACAGGCCCCATCGCCCGGGCGGTTCGCGCCCGATGAAGATATTTTGAGCAACGGTCAGGTGATTCATCAGTTGCAGTTCCTGATGAATTATTCCGATGCCCATCATCTGAGCATCGCGAGGACTGACGAAATTGACCGGCTCACCGTTGTAGAGAATTTCTCCGCCATCTCTGGGGTAAATGCCTGCGAGGATTTTCATCAGGGTCGATTTGCCGGCCCCGTTCTCGCCGACGAGGGCATGGACCTCACCTGCGAGCAGCTCGAAGCTGACGCGGCTCAACGCGCGCACGCCCGGGAAATTCTTGCTGACGTTCTGCACGGATACGAGTGGAGACATTGCCCGTCCGATCAGAAAGTTTTTTGTTGCCGGCTCTCCTGAGAGCTATCGTCAATGCGGCTTGAAGAGGTCATATCACAGTTCTCTATAAGCGGAACCGTAGGGCGATCGCAGCGTGGGGCGCGGGTCCCAAGCCTGGTGAACACAACGGGTTAGGCTTGCGCCAGGAAGCGCTTGACGTTGTCGCATCCGAGCTTCGCATAGATCGCCGGGTTGGCCTTCTCCGGATCCTGTTCGGCCTCGACGACCACCCAGCCCGAATACGCCTTGAGCTCGCGGAAGACGGCGATGAAATCGATCATGCCGTCGCCCGGAACCGTGTAGACACCCTCGACGACGGATTTGAGGAAAGACCAGTCCTCGCGCGCGGCTTTCGCCATCACGCTTTGGCGCACGTCCTTCGTATGCACATGCGCGATCCGGTCGCGATGACGTGAGGCGAGCGCGGCCGGATCGGCCCCGCCCCAGAGCGCGTGACCCGTATCCAGGAGGAGCTTCACGCAAGGTCCGGTCTCGGCCATCAAGTAGTCGATCTCGGCCTCGCTTTGCACCACCGTCCCCATGTGATGGTGGTAGACGAGCGCAAGCCCAAACTCGTGAAGCCTTTCGGCGAATTGGGTGAGGCGAGTGGTCAATCGGCTCCACTCGTCGTCGGTCATCACAGGGCGGCGCGAGAGCGGCATTTCCTTGTCCCCATGCACGGTGCGGGTGCATTCGGCCGCGATCAGCACCTTGCATCCCATCGCCTTGAGCAAGGCGGCATGGGCGTGCGCGGCAGCAAATTCCGCATCGGCATCGCGTTCGATCAGGAACGTCGAATACCAGCCAGAGACGAGCGCGAGGCCATGCGCGTCGAGGGTCGGCTTCAGCTTCATGGCGTCGCGCGGAAACTTGTTGCCGAGCTCCATGCCCTCGAAGCCCGCTTCCTTCGCCTCGGTCAGGCATTGCTCCAACGGAATGTGCCCGCCGAGCTCGACCATGTCGTCATTCGACCAGCCGATCGGATTGGCACCGATGCGGATCATTCAGCTTCTCCCAACGAAAACGAAAAGGCTCAAGACGCGGCCACTGATCAGTCGAAAGGCCTCTGGCCCGAGGTCGCGGCCACGTAGGATTTTCGCGCGGCCATGACCTCGCGCCGCGCCGAGGTTTCCGGAACGGCGACGTCCCACCAGGCTCCGCCAGCCTCGGTCGAGACGCGCGGATCGGTGTCGATGACGACGACGCTCGTGCGCGGATGGGCTTTGGCCTGCGTTAGAGCTCTCTCGAGCTCCACGATGGAAGAGGCTTTCACCGCGATCGCGCCGAGGCTCTCGGCATGCGCGCGAAAATCGATTTCGGGCAACATCTCGTGCGCGGCATCCTCCAAAAGATTGTTGAAGCTCGCTCCGCCCGTCGCCCTTTGCAGGCGGTCGATGCAGCCAAAGCCCTTGTTGTCGAGAACGATGATGATGAGCTTCTTGCCGAGCATTACCGAGGTCGCGATCTCCGAGTTCATCATCAGGTAAGAACCGTCTCCGACCATCACGACGACCTCGGCTTTGGGCTTGGCGAGTTTCACCCCGAGCCCACCTGCGATCTCATAGCCCATGCAGGAATAGCCATATTCCATGTGGTAGGTGCCGGGTTCGCCCGCCTTCCAGAGCTTATGCAACTCGCCCGGCAGCCCGCCGGCAGCGCAAACGAGCGTGGCCTCTTTGCCGAACACGCGCATCGCCGCGCCGATCACCTGCGCATCCGAGGGAAGCACATTGCCTCGTGGGGCTTGCAGGGCAGTGGCGGCGGCCTTCGTCCAGGTCGCTTTCAAGGCGCGGGTCGATTGCGTCCAGCGGGCGGGCGCCACATGGCCGGCGAGCGCCTTGCCGAGCGCCTCGAGGCCGATGCGGGCATCCGCGACGAGCGATGAGGCTCCATGTTTTGCCGCGTCCTGTGCCGCGACATTGAGCAGAAGGAAGCGGCGCTTCGGATTTTGAAAGAGCGCCCACGAACCCGTCGTGAAGTCCTGAAGGCGGGTTCCGATGCCGATGATGAGATCGGCTTTCGCGGCAAGCGCGTTCGCCGCCGAAGTGCCGGTCACGCCGATCGAGCCCACCGCCAAGGCATGGTCGTCCGGAAGCGAAGATTTCCCGGCCTGGGTCTCGGCGACTGGAATGCCATGACGTTCGGCGAAGGCGCAAAGTGTGTCCGAGGCTTGCGAATAAAGAACGCCGCCGCCCGCGATGATCAGCGGCTTCTCGGAATGGCGCAGAAGATCGGCCGCATGCAGGAGTTCTTCCGCATCGGGAGCCGGACGACGCAAGGTCCACACACGCTTTTCGAAAAAGCTTGACGGATAGTCATAAGCTTCCGTCTGCACGTCCTGACAAAGCGCGAGCGTCACCGGCCCGCATTCGGCAGGGTCGGTAAGCACCGCCATCATGCGACGGGCCGCGGGAATGAGCTGCTCCGGACGCGTCAGCCGGTCGAAATAGCGTGACACCGGGCGCAAGGCGTCGTTCGCCGAAACGAGCCCATCGCCGAAATCCTCCACCTGCTGCAGCACGGGGTCGGGGCGTCGATTGGCGAACACGTCCCCGGGAAGAAGGAGGAGAGGCAGCCGATTCACGTGAGCGACGGCCGCGGCGGTGACGAGGTTCGTGGCGCCCGGCCCGATCGAGGTGGTGCATGCCATCATGCGCCGCCGAAAGCTGGCCTTGGCGAAAGCTATGGCGGCATGCGCCATCGCCTGCTCATTATGAGCTCGAAACGTCGGCAGCTCCTCGCCGAAGCGGTAAAGCGCTTCTCCCATCCCGGCGACATTGCCATGGCCGAAAATCGCCCACACACCGGCGAAGAGGGGAAGCTCGACGCCGTCGATCACGGTTTTCTGCGCGATGAGAAAGCGCGTGAGCGCCTGCGCCATGGTGAGGCGATCGGTCTTCATTTCCTTGGTCCTCACCGGCTCCTCGAAGCCGAGCGTGAGCGCAGTTGGAAGCAAATGCGCGTGCATGAAGCATGAGTTGCGAAATCGCGTCAAACCTCGCTGTTGCACGCTTTGCCGACAATGTGCATCAAGAGGCTGCGGCGGCCAGGGCCGCCTTTTCGATCACGCGAATGCGGGACGCCGGAGGAAAGATGATACGCATCGGATTGCTGGGTGCCGGACGCATCGGCCATATTCACGCGCGCAATGTCGCGGCACACAAACACGCGGCGCTCGTCGCGATCGCCGATGCGGTGCCGCACGCCGCCGCCGCGCTCGCCAAGGCGACCGGCTCCGCCACCCTTTCGGTCGATGCGCTCATCGCATCGTCGAAGATCGATGCGGTGATGATCTGCACCTCGACGGATACCCATGCCGACCTCATCGACCGGGTCGCCGAAACGGGCAAATCCATTTTTTGCGAAAAGCCTGTCGACCTTTCAGCCAAGCGCATCGCCGCGACCTTGCGCAGGGTCGAGGCGGCGAAGGTGAAGCTGATGATCGGTTTCAACCGCCGTTTCGACCCGAATTTCGCGGCGCTTAAGGCACGCCTCGTGAAGGGCGCGGTTGGTGAAGTCGAGATCATCACCATCTTGTCACGCGACTCCGCCCCGCCGCCGATCGACTATGTGAAACGCTCGGGCGGCTTGTTTCGCGACATGATGGTGCACGATCTCGACATGGCACGCTTCCTCCTTGAGGAGGACCCTGTGGAGGTTCATGCACTGGGGTCGAGCCTCGTGGACCGGCGCATCGGCGAGGCCGGCGATGTCGACACGGCCGTCGTGCAGATGCGCACACGCTCCGGCAAGCTCTGCCAGATCTCGAATTCGCGGCGCGCGAGCTATGGCTACGATCAGCGGATCGAGGTGCATGGCTCGAAGGGCATGCTGCGCGCCGGCAACATCCATGAGACGACGGTGGAGCAGGCAGGCCCGAAAGGTTTCACGACCGATCGGATCGAGAACTTCTTTCTCGAGCGCTATGCTGCCGCCTATCGCAACGAGCTCGACGCCTTTTTGCAATGCGTGAAAGCGGGCCAGATGCCTTCCCCTTCGGGCCATGACGGGCTGAAGGCCCAGCTTCTCGCCGATGCCGCGACGCGTTCCGCGGAAACCGGCAAGCCGATCCGGCTTGATCTTTCTCGGGGCTGAGCGGATATGTCGACCTCGATCGAGTTTGCGCTCAACCATATCGCCGCACCCAAACTTACCGCGCCCCGGTTTTTTGCCCTCGCGCGAGCGCTTGGCCTCACGAAGTGCGAGATGCGCAACGATCTTGTGGGTGTGCCGACGGCAGACGGCACGCCGGCCGAAGCGGTACGCAAAGCCGCGCAGGCGCAAGGCGTCACGATCCTCACCATCAACGCCTTGCAGCGCTTCAACGAATGGAATGATCGACGCGCAGGGGAGGCTCGCGAGCTCGCGCGCTACGCCAAGGCCTGCGGCGCAAAAGCGCTCGTCCTCGTTCCGGTGAACGATGCCTCGTTTCGCCCCACCGATCGCGAACGCCGCGAGGGATTGCGCGGAGCGCTACGCCACCTCATGCCGATCCTCGTCGAGAACGAATTGCGGGGCTTCGTCGAGCCTTTGGGCTTTCCCATCTCCTCATTGCGCTTGAAGCGCGAGGCGGTCGAGGCCATCGACGCGATCGACGGCGGGAGCGTGTTTTGCTTGGTGCACGACACCTTCCACCATCATCTTGCGGGCGAAACGGTGCTTTATCCCGAGCGCACCGGGATTTGCCACATCTCGGGGGTCATCGAGCACGCGCTTCCGCTCACGAGTTTGCAAGACGCCCATCGCGTGCTCGTGGACGAAGCCGATATTCTCGGCAATGTGGCGCAGATCAAGGCGCTGCTCGCGGGCGGCTACAAAGGCGTTTTCTCCTTCGAGCCCTTCGCCGAAAGCGTTCAGCGCGCGAGCGATCTCAAAGAGAAGCTTGAAGCGAGCATGGGTTATATTGCCAAGGGGCTCGCGCGATAGGCTTAGATGCGCGACCCCGCATCGAACAGGATCCGTTCGACGGTCTAGGCGTTCAGTTTGCGATCACGAATTTGTGATCTTCGTCGGGCTTGGCGAAATGCGCTTGTTTCCAGGCGAAAGACAAAAGCGCACGGGCGCACCGCTTCCATTTAATCATTCGGATTGTCTTGCGGATGCCGCGATTGCGCGGAATCTATATTTCCAAGCCGCGCCCATTTCCGGACGGGTTTGCCTGAGCAAAGAGGAGATCACGATGGAGAAGTCTCGCATCGTCGCCGTGCTCAGGAAAGCAAGGGGCCTGCGCACCGACAAGTCGGGAAAGACCGTGATCAGCGCGAGGCTTACGGCAAGAAACAAGGGCGCAAGTTCCAAATGGCAGAATGCTCCGGCGAAGGTGATGCACAATGCGCCTCGCGGTTCTGCAAGCCAAAGCACCACGAGCGAGTTGAAAAGAAGCGAGACGACTTTGCGTGAAGACGCTTCGCGAGAAGGCATTTTGCCGACAAGCCCGGAATGAAGCGCACCGGCTTCGGACCGCGCTGGCGGCGGAGCGTCACGGCACCGCTGATCAGCCAGGCGGGATCAACTCTCGCTCTGTGAGAACAGCGTGAAGCCGCTGGTCATGGAGCTCGACCGGAACGCTTTCCATTTCCTGGCAAGCGAAGGCGAGGCCAAGCGTACGCGGCGGCTTGCCGGCCTCCTTTTGTCGTCCGATCGCTCCGTCATAATATCCTTTGCCGTAGCCGATCCGGCCGCCTTTGCGATCAAAAGCCGCGAGCGGCACGAGCATGATGTCGGGCGCGACAAGCGCCGCTTCGGTCGAAGGTTGCGAGAGCCCAAAACCCACCCTTTGCAACCGATCGCCGAAGGCGAACTGTCGAAAGACGAGCGCACCCTTCTCGATGCAGGGAAGCGCGAGCTTCGCGCCGTTGGCGGCGAGCTCTTGCATCAACCAGCGCGGATCGAGTTCGGTGCGGATGGGCCAAAAGCCACTGATCAGAAGGCCGCGAACATCGCCGAGGGCGGCGGACCCGCTTGCGGCGAAGCCCTTCGAAGCTGCCATTCGCGCTTCGGGAGAGAGCGCGTCGCGCCGAGCGAGCCCCGCTTGGCGGATCATACCCTTCTCGGCCCGGATCCTATCCACTTCCGGATCAGCGGCCGATGCGTCCCGAAGCCCGCCCGATTGCCCAGTGAAACGAGAAGCGTTCGAATCGGTCACGGCGATCCTTGCGCGAGCTTTGCGGGCTTTGGCTAGCGAAAGCTTGGGCTCGTGAAAGCTTTGTGTGAAAGCGGAGCCGCCTCGGCCGTCGAACCATCGATCCCGGGACACCTACAACGTAGGTGGGCGCCATATGTCCGGGTCCAGGGACCCGGTCAGGGACAGCTCCCGTTCGGATCGATAAGGGCCCGGGGATACAAGTTCTGACGCACCGCGCAGCCC
>JAFBAS010000058.1 GCA_019247605.1 Hyphomicrobiales bacterium | reverse complement strand
GTCGCGGGTTTCTTCGTGCTCGCGCTCTTCTTCTGGCCTGTCTTCGTCATCGTGCCGCCGCAGGCCACGGCCCCGGCGCTGGTGCTCGTCGGCGTTCTCATGATGCAGGGATTGGGACGCATCGACCTCACCGATCTTTCGAACGCCGTACCGATCGTGCTCACGCTCCTCGTGACGGTGCTCACCAACAACCTCATCAACGGCATGGCGCTCGGCACGTTGAGCCTCATCCTGATCCTCGTGTTCACGGGACGCGCCCGCGAGGTCTCGGGCGTCGTCTGGGGTCTCGGAATCGTGTTCCTGGCGTTCTTCTACGTTACGACGATGCTGATGTAGAAGTGGCGCCCTCGAGAGCTGGAGGGCGATTGTGAAGGCATCATTCTTTGTCGGATTGCGACCGATCAGGCTCGCCGCGTTTGCATGCGCGGGGGCCCTGCTATGGCTCGCGAGCCTCCTTCTCGCCGATCTCGGCAACGCGCAGGCAAATGGTTCGCCTAGCTCTGGTACGACGGCGGCCTCGAAGATAGGCGTCATCTCGAGGCTAGTTCCGGACCTTGCGAGTCTACCGGAAACGGAGACCCTGCGTGTCCTCTATCAATGGCAGGGGCTCGCGCCCGAGTCTCCAGTTGCGGTCGAATATTCCTTGGCTTTGAAAAGTGATGTTTTCGAGGGCAAAGCAGTGCACACTCAAGAAAAGGCGCCTCCAAATAAAAACGTCTCAGGTGTGGCGCCTGGAAACGGCAATCGCGTTATCGTGGAGAAAACTGACGTCGCAATACCACGAGACGTTGTGCGCGCGTTCCTCCATACCGTTCTCAACACCAGCGCGGAGGAAAAGGATTATGTCCCGCGCCTCGATCATACGGATGACTATCCATCGCTTGCATTCGAGGTACCTGGTCCAAACGGGAACGCGGTGATTGGAACTGCATCGCAGCCAATGTCACTCAACGGACACCTTAGTCGGGCGCCGTGGGTTATCTTCTACGCGGATCACACTTACGTTATTTCGACGGACGAAATTGATGCGGCGCTGGAACCCTTATCGAAATATTTCGTGAAGCACTCGAGACCCGATTCTCCCTACGTGACCTTTCCATCTCGGCACTCTCCAAAACCCTAAATATAGGCACGCTCTATGCGCGTTGAGTACGTCCAGGTCGCGAAGACCCGTCTGCTCCAGCTCCTCGCAATAATGATCAAACGTCTATCATTTGTAGGAGCGAGGACGAGAAAACCTTGGGCCCCGGCGACGGTCTTGATAGTGCGTAGACCTTCTGGAGGCAAGCGCTCCGGCTTCCTGGCGGGCCAAATGAAAACTCCCCATGACTTCAACACCATGGGTGGCGAGGAGATTGGCAGACTTTTCGAAGGTAATGAGCGTAGCTATCCCTGAGGACTTGGCTGTGCATTGGCGGCGCGAGCGGACAATCGCGCGCGAACGCGCTACATGCTCCCCATGCGCAACGGCTCCTATCGCCCATCCACCGCCCATGCCGATCTGGGCGAGGGCTTCTACGATCCGGTCGAGCCGGCCGATTTCCCGATGCGCGTCTTGCGCTATCGCGATCGGCGCTGGGCCGAGCGCATCGGGCTCGGCGCGCTCGACGATGCCGCGTGGGAAAACCATTTCGCGCGGTTTCGGCCCTTGCCCGACAATTTCCCGCATCCGCTCGCGCTTCGCTATCACGGCCATCAGTTCCAGATTTACAACCCGGAGATCGGCGACGGACGCGGCTTCCTCTTCGCACAAGCCTATGACGAGAAGGATCGCCTTCTCGACCTCGCGACCAAGGGTTCGGGCCGCACGCCCTGGTCACGCACCGGAGACGGCCGCCTCACCCTGAAAGGGGGCGTGCGCGAGGTGCTGGCGACGCGCATGCTCGAAGCGCTCGGCGTCTACACCTCGAAGAGCTTCGCGCTTTTCGAGACCGGCGAAGGTCTGATGCGCGGCGACGAGCCGTCGCCGACCCGCTCTTCGGTGCTCACCCGGCTTTCCCATTCCCATATCCGCATCGGCACTTTCCAGCGTTTCGCCGCCTTCGGCGATGCGATGCGCATCGAAAGGCTGCTTGCCCACAGCGTGCGGCACTATCTGCCCCAGGCCGCGAGGCCCAACGCTGGCGAGGAGGCCGCCGCGTTTCTCGGCGAGGTGTGCGTGAATGTCGGGCGGCTTTGCGCCCAATGGATGGTCGCCGGCTTCGTGCATGGCGTGCTCAACACCGACAACATCACGATCACCGGCGAGAGCTTCGACTATGGTCCTTACCGTTTCCTGCCGAATTACGATCCGGGCTTCACGGCCGCCTATTTCGACGAGACGGGGCTCTATGCCTATGGGCGCCAGCCGAACGCGGTGTTGTGGAACCTCTACCGCCTCGCCGAGACCCTGAGCCTCGTCGCGCCGGTCGAGAAGCTCAAGGAGGCGCTTTCCCGTTTCGATGATGCTTTCACGCAAGCGCTCGGCGCGTCGGTGATCTGGAGGCTGGGGCTGAAGCCGCGTTCGGCCGACGAGGACGGCACGCTCGCCGACAAGCTGTTCTTGTTTCTCAAGGCCGCAAATGCGCCCTTCGAGCAGGTGATGTTCGATTGGCGCGGCGGCTCGGCGCGAAGAGCAAAGGCCCTCGCGGGGCCGGCGGGCGCGCTCTATCGGGGAGAAGCCTTCGATAGCTTCGAGCGCGCGCTCGCCGATTATGAGCCGGCGCCGTCCTCGGCCGAAGCCGAGGCTTACTTCTCGGGCGAGCGCCCGGTCACGCTGCTTTACGATGAGATCGAGGCGCTTTGGGCGTCGATCGCGGAGCGCGACGATTGGAGCGGTTTTGAAGCAAAGCTCGAGGCGATCGATCGCGTGCGCGAGGCTTACGCGCTTTCATAAGGTTCTCTGGCTTGGAGCCCTTTGCGGCTGATCAACCTCGAACCGCCACGGCGGCCGCTTCTTGGCGCTTCGGCGACGGACCTGATTGACGGATGCTGTCCTCGCGCTGCTTGCGGCGCACTGCATCGCCGCCACCGCGCGTCTCGCGATAGAGCTCGAGATCCTCGAACTCGTGCGCATCCGGTTTGGCAATGGCGAGGTCGGTGTAGCCGTAGCGGTCCGGCGCGGCCAGCACCTCGTCGAGGATCGCCTTGCATTTGCGCCAGAAGCGCCAGTAGCGCCATACCTTGGCGAGCGTCTCGCCGAAATAGCGCGGATAGAACACGAACGGGCTTTCGATCTTCATCCCGTGCCGGCGGTCGCGCCGGAATTTCAGGCGGAAGCCGCCACCCTCGAGAGGGTGCACGTCCTCGTAAAGCGTCATCAGGCGAAACCAGAGGATCGTCGAAAGCGTGGTTTTCGGCCGCCCGATCGGGCTCGCCGCGCTACGCCGCAAGACCGTGCGGATGTGCTCGGGTGTGTAGAAGGCATCCCATGCGGCTCGATACGCATCCTCCCATTCCGCATCCGACATCTTGGAATGGTGCGAGACGCGATGATCGAGATCATACTTGTTGAGATCGCCATCCATCCAGCTGCCCTTCTGCAAGAGCACCTTGTGATCCTCCGAACCTGGGAGCGGCGTGAGGAAAAAGAACTCCAGAAGGTCGAGCGGCAGCTCGCGCTTGATTATTTCGATGTCGTGAAGGATCGATTCTTTCGTATCGGCCGGGAAGCCGAGGATGTAACCCGCATAGGTGATGGCGCCGTGATCGCGCCATTTCTGCAGCATCTCGCGATATTCGGTGATCTTGTTCTGCCGCTTCTTCGCCGCGATCAGATTGTCGGGATTGATGTTCTCGAGCCCGATGAACACGCGGCGCACGCCGGCCTTCTGCGCCTTCTCGATGAAATTCGGGATTTTGTGGCAGAGCGTGTCGACCTGGATCGTGAAGCCGAGATTCCAACCCTCTTTTTCGCGGATCTCGATGATTCGATCGAAGAGCGCCTCCCAATTGCGGTTGCGGGCGAAGTTGTCGTCGGTGATGAAGAACCGCTTGATGCCCTGCGCATAATTGTCGCGGATGGTCTTCTCGACATCGTCGGCCGTTCGATTGCGGCTCTTGCGTCCTTGCACGTTGATGATGGTGCAAAACGAGCATTGATAAGGGCAACCGCGTCCGAGATCGATGCTCGATAGCGAACCGGAAGTGCGCAGCACGTGCTTTCGCGGCAGGATGGGCGGCGGCTCGCCCTCGAGCCCCGGCATGTCGTCGAGATGATTGTAGATCGGCTTGAGCATGCCCGCATGGGCGTCGCGCAACACTTCACCCAGGCGGCCGTTTTCGGCTTCGCCCGCAAAGAGGGAGATGCCGAGCGCTTGCGCCTCGCGCAGCTCCTGCGGCATTTCCGGGAGCATGGCGAGGCAACCGGAGACGTGAAATCCGCCGATCGCGACCGGCAGCCCGGCGTCGAGAAATGGCTTTGCGAGGTCGACGGCGCGGGGGAATTGATTGGACTGAACCCCGACGAATCCGATCAGGCACTTCCCGCCTTCGCGCCGAATCGAACGGACGATTTCGCCTGGCCGCACTCGGCGGTTGGTCTCGTCATAGGTGTGAAGGCGAAGCTCGACATTGGGCCCGAGCGCCTTGTTTCGACTGAGCTCCTCGCTCAAGCCGTTGAGGCAGGCGAGCGTATTGGAAGGAATAGCGGAGCGAACCCATTGGATCGGATAGCCGTCATCATCGTAATGTGTCGGCTTGATCATCACGAAATGGAAGACGTCTCGCGCTTGTGGCGCAGTCCTCTCCGCCATTTCTTACACCTCTCGACTCGAGGACGTCCATCGCGACTCTCGTGAGAGCGCAAGCCATGAGCCATACCATCATAAGCTTTATAAATCTCGAAGGCCACCCCCGCAGGAAATTTCGCTTCTCAACTACCGGGGGCGATCGGCGCTGAGCCTATCCACCTCCATCCCCCCGCGACGCAGTCGCGGTGGGGAGGGTACGAGTCGGGGGCGTTGATGACGGGGATGACCCTTGCAAAAAAGCGCGCTGCCGGGCGGGAGGCGTGGAGGTGGGCTGAGAACCACAAGCGCTTTGGTCGGGGCACCGCCCCCCACCCCTGCCCTCCCCGCCGCTTCGCGGGGGGAGGAAGCCGCTCAGCCGACCGCGTGCTCCCAATGATGCCCAGCGGACTTGCCTTGGCGCGTTTCCGCCTCCCTTCCCACGCGACGCAGTCGCGGCGACGCTTCGCGGGGGGGCCTCCCAAGCCGCGCTCAATGCGTGCCCATCTCCCGGTAAAGAGCGGCGACCGCCTCGACGACATGACGATCGGTGAACCCGGCGAGCACGCGCCGGCAGCCCGCTTCGCCGAGGCGTTCGAGGCGCGCCGCATCGCTCGCCAAATCCACCATCGCGCGAGAAAGCGCCCGCGCATTGTCCGGCGGCACCAATATTCCCTCGATGCCGTCGCGCACCAGCGCGCGGCAGCCCGGAACATCGCTGGTGAGGATCGCTCGGCCGCAGCTTGCGCCCTCGAGCAAAGTCCGCGGCAAGCCCTCGCCACCTCGCGAAGGGAGGCAACAGACATGATGCGCACGCCACACCGAAGCGACGTCGCTCGTCCGGCCATGCCAAGTGATGCCGGGCTCGCGGCTCCAGCCTTCGAGCGTGTCGCGTGAGAAGGCTTTCGGGTTGGTGGCATCCGGCTCGCCGTAAAGCGAAAGCTCGACGGCTGTCCCTTCGGCACGCGCCAGCCGGACCGCCTCGACCGCGAGGTCGATCCCCTTCGACCAGAGCATGCGTGCCACGATCGCGATCTTGAGCGGCGGCATCGGCGGCATCGGGCTCGGCGAGTAATGTTTCGGGTCTACACCGGCCCCACCCACGATCACGATCCGCGGGTCGTTTTCCGCGCCGAAGCCGAGAAGGCGCGCATCATCGGGGTTTTCGAGAAGGAAGCGCGTCTTTCCTCCGCCGAGCGGCCCGCGCAAAAGAACTCGTGCCGCAAGCCGCGAGGCGCGCGCCATTCCCGAATTCGAGGCGCCGAGGAAACCGAGCCCGGTCACGGCGTAGACGCGTCGCCTCGCGCCCGCGAACCGTGCCGCGATGCCGCCGAGCACGATCGGCCAAAGCGCGATGAGATGCACGATCGCCGGCCGCTCTTCGCGCAAGATGCGCGTGAGACCTCTGATCGTCGCAAAAGCCTGGCCGAACTCGCGCCGTCCGCGATCCCACTCGAAAGGAATGACGCGTGCGCCTTCAGCTTCGATCGCGGCGCGATGCGCGCGCACCCGGCAGATGACGGCCGGCTCGTATCCGGCTTCGCGCGCGGCGCGCAGCATCGGCAGGAAATGCGATGCGAAGAACCAGTCCTCGGTGACGACGAAGATCAGGGTCTGCATCGATGTCGCGGAAAAAGCGGGTCGGGATCGTGCATGAGCCTGGTCTAAATCGCGTTGCATCGGCTTGCGCAAGTGCCGGGCCGAAGGCGGTCGAGGAAGATGGGGGCTTTGGCGCGCGGCCCGAGGCCGGTATATGAGCGAGCCGGCCGATCGATGCCGGGGATTCTAGCGCATTCGTCGGCATCATCGCTCGCCGCGCCGTTGGGATGCTCGAGCGCTTCCACAGATGACGTATTCGCCGGAACGGACCCGAAGGAGAAGCTTCATGGACCCGATCCCCTATCGTCGCGAGACGCCGGGAACGCAGCCGCCCGCCCTTTGGCCGGATTACCGAAGCACGGTGCTGCGTTCCCCGCGAAAGCCGCTGATCGCGCTGCCTCACTCGCTTTCCGAGGTGACGGGCCCCATCTTCGGTCACGATCGCTTGCAACCAAACGACGCTGATCTCACCTCCCAGCACAAAGAGCGCCCGATCGGGGATCGCATGATCGTCGCCGGCCGCGTGATCGATGAGAACGAGCGACCGGTCGCCGGCACGCTCGTCGAGATCTGGCAGGCAAATTCCGCCGGCCGTTATTTTCATCCACGCGATTCGCGCGACGCTCCGCTCGATTCGAATTTCACCGGGGGTGGGCGCACCATCACAGATGAGGAGGGCCGCTACCGCTTCATCACCGTCAAGCCCGGATATTACCCCTGGGGCAATCATCCGAACGCTTGGCGCCCGGCGCATATTCATTTTTCCGTGTTTGGCCCAAGCTTCGTGACGCGGCTCATCTGCCAGATGTATTTCGAGGATGATCCGATGCTACGCTATGACCCGATCTATATGAGTGTGCCGAGCGACGCCGGCCGCAAGCAATTGCTCGCCAAGTTCGATTACGAGCTCACGGTGCCGGGCTTCGGCCTCGGCTACCGCTTCGATATCGTGTTGCGCGGGCGCAATGCCACGCCTCCGGAGGCCGACCATGCCCATTGAGAGCGTCTGGGCGACGGTCGGCCCCTTCTTTCACGCGGTCCTGCCGTGGAAGGATGGGGGCATCATGGCGAGGCCCGAGACCAAGGGCGAGCGCATCACCATCATCGGGCGCGTGCTCGACGCGGAAGAAAAGCCGATCGATGACGCGATGGTCGAGCTCTGGCAGGCGAACGCGGCCGGCAGATACAACCATCCCGAGGATTCGCAATCAGGTGAGATCGATCCCTTTTTCCAGGGCTTCGGACGCGTCGCGGCCGATGCCCAAGGATGTTTTACCGTGAAGACCATCAAGCCCGGCCCGGTCCGCGGCCTCGGCAACGCCTGGCAAGCGCCGCATATCGAGATTTCCGTCTTCGCACGCGGCGTCTTGAAGCGCCTGGTGACGCGGCTCTATTTCGAAGGCGAGCCGGCCAACGAGCAGGACCCTGTGCTGGCGCTCATCGATGACAAAGAACGGCGCAAAACCATCATGGCAACGCCCGATCCGAAAGAAGATGGGCGCTGGCACTTCACGCTGCGCCTGGGCGGGCCACAGGAAACCGTATTTTTCGACGTGTGAGCGAATGCCTTCGGTGCCGCCTCACCGGCCAGGCGGCTTCGGCCATGGCCTTTGCGGTCCGCGTGCTTCCTCATACCAGCGCGCGATCTGCAGCACGCCGACATCGTCGAAACGTTTGCCTGCGATTTGTAGGC
>JAFBAS010000150.1 GCA_019247605.1 Hyphomicrobiales bacterium | reverse complement strand
CCGCGATGCACAATTCCCAATCATCGTAAATTTGCCCCTTTACCGAGGCGATCATCTCGGAGAGCTCCTTGGCCGGCGTCTGATAGACAGGAACAAGGATCGAGAATTTCGGTTTTCGCGCAAGCGCCGCTAGGAATTCGCGGATCTCCGCAGCTTCCTGTGTGGAGATCGTGTCGTAAACTGCGACCCATTTGCGATAACGGAGATCATGAAAAATGGCGCCATATATTTTGGCCGCCAACGCACGCGGGCCTTGCCTGCGCAAGTAGTGATAAAGCGCAAGGAAGCGCGAAGGGTCTGCGACAAATGTCGCGAGCAAATCTCGAATTTGCGCAAAGATGCCCAGGTATCGAGTGACGTAACCGCCTAAGCGTTGCACGCCCTTTTCCAAACCCTAGGCGCCGCTCATGGCGGCCCGCAAAGTGAGCGCAGATACTCGCCATAGCTCGAATTGCCGAGACTGCGAGCAATCTCGCTCAGTTGAGCGGCGTCGATGAATCCGGCAGCATAAGCGATCTCTTCTGGACACGCGATCTTGTGGCCTTGGCGGTGTTCGAGAGTCTGCACGAAGGCACTCGCTTCGATAAGGCTATCGGGCGTTCCCGTATCAAGCCAAGCAAAGCCGCGGCCAAGCTTCTCGACATGGAGCTCACCGCGTTCGAGATAGGCCCTGTTCACGTCGGTGATCTCGAGCTCGCCGCGGGCCGACGGCTTGATGCTTCGGGCGATCTCAACCACCTTTTCGTCGTAGAAGTAAAGCCCAGTGACGGCCCATGGGGATTTCGGTTTTTTGGGCTTTTCCTCGAGATCGATCGCCTTTCCGGTGGAGTCGAACGTCACGACGCCATAACGTTGTGGGTCCTTGACCCAATATCCGAACACGGTCGCCCCCTTTTGCCGGGACGCCGCCTGCATCAGAATGTCTGTCAGGCCATGACCATAGAAGATGTTGTCCCCCAAAATCAGGGCGGAGGGGCCGCCCTTCACGAATTCCGCTCCGATCAAATAAGCCTGCGCCAATCCTTCCGGCTTGGGTTGCTCGGCGTAGGCTAGGCGTATTCCCCATTGGCGTCCGTCACCGAGCAGCTTGCGGTAGCTCGGCAAGTCCTCCGGCGTCGAAATCACGAGAACCTCTCGAATGCCGGCCAGCATGAGCGTGGCCAGCGGATAATAAATCATCGGCTTATCATACACCGGCAAAAGCTGCTTCGAAGTCACGAGCGTCATCGGGTGAAGACGAGTGCCACGTCCCCCCGCAAGTATTATGCCTTTCATCTATGCCTCGAGGTCCTCGGTGCTGTTGGAATCGGACGCGGCGAAAACCATTCCCGGTGTACGACGATTTTTCGGATGCATCCCCACAGGACTGAAGATGCGCAACAGGGGAAGCTCGCGCCCCCGCAAGCTTCGATATTCCAGGGGCACGACACAGTCCCGCGGCGCGTCTCGTCGTCTTTGGCGAGCCACCGCTAACCAAAGTTGGCGCTGCAAGTCTTGCCCGACCAGCGCTCTTGCTAATCGATTTGCAGAGCAGGTCAAGTTTGCTCAACGAATCGAGGGACGGCCGGCAAGTCTCGACATGAGCTCTGATAAATTCCCGCCGAGGGCTTCGACCGAGAACTTCTCCTGGCAGCGCTGGCGCGCTTGCCTCCCGAGCCGGCGCCGCAGCTCCGTGTCGCGTCGCAAACGATCGATCTGCGCGTACCACTCATGGTCATTCGTGGCGAAGAGGCCAGTCTCTTCCGCAACCACCACATCGCAATTGGCCCCGATCGGAGAGGCGACCGAGGGCCTCCCGGCAGCCATATATTGAATGAGCTTGTAGCCGCTCTTGAAGCGGCTCCAACCATCATGCTGCAACGGGCTGATCCCCACATGGCACCGCGCGAGGAGACTAGCCTCCGTTGCTTCCGACCACGGATGCTGCTCGATCGTGATGCCGAAAAGCCTCCCAAGCGCTCGGTCCTCGCCTACCACGAGTAGACGCACGCCCTCGTTTGAAAGGCGGCGCAGAGGAGCTTGAATGCTTTCGAGGTATTCCGTGGTGAAAGGCCCACCTATCCAGCCGAGCGTGAATGGACCGTCGGGCTCGCGAGTGGGATCATAATGACTGATGTCGAGGCCCGTCGGCGCGAGCGTCACCTTGCTGGCAGCCACACCCTTTTGGATCACCCAATCGCGAAGTGCCGTGTTGGCCACGGTGATGGCATCTGCCCGACGCGCCAGGCGTTGCATCTTGCCACGGAGAAGATGCCTGAGTGGGCTCGCGCGTACTCGCAAGTGCCAGGCATCGTCGAGGTCCAGGAGGATTTTGCTCCCCCGCAGCAACAGCGCCTCGAACCCAAAAGGCAGCTGGGGAACCGCCTCCTTCTCGATCCACAGAAGATCGTAGCGGCCGCGCTTCAGGAGCTCGCCCAAGCGCCGTCGATATTGGCCGAACAGCTCCGTGACGCTGACCTTGAGGCCCGAATTGACGCGCGCGATATAGGCTTCATCGAAGAAGGGCAGCCATGCCACTTCGATTCCGTGACGTGCCAGATAGTCGCTGAACACCAGGAAGCGCTGGCGCGAGCTTGCTGCGGAACGCGGCCAGCGCGTCAACGCGAGAACGCGGATCACCGGAGCTCATCCCCTTGCAAGGACCTCGCCTCGACAGCGTGGCCTTCCGCGCTCGGCGTCTTCGGTGCGACATCCGCAGGCAACGCAATCGCCTGCTCCAGCATGAATGCGGGAGGGCAGCCATGTGCTTTCAAGGAAAGAAATCGCCAGGGCTGGTTCCGCGCATCGGCGCCGCAAGCCATGCTTTCCCCGCTCTTTATGGCGGGGCGACTTCGCATTGTCTCATTGGGCGGTGTCCAGGAAATCGGGTTGCCACAAACGCGCACACTGTATAACAACCCGCCGCCCCTTTCGGCGCAAGGATGTCATGGCTAAGCTCGAGACCACAGCATTGGGGATTGCCGACGTCAAGATCATTCGGCCATCCAAACAAGCCGATGCACGCGGCTTTTTTTCCGAGACCTACAACCTGCGAGAATTTGCGGCCGTGGGGCTGAAAACGCCTTTCGTCCAGGACAATCACTCCCTTTCGGCTCGGGTCGGAACCCTGCGCGGGCTGCATTATCAATCTCCCCCCTTCGCGCAGGACAAGCTTGTGCGCGTGGTGCGCGGGCGAATATTCGATGTCGCTCTCGATATCCGAAAAAGCTCGCCCAGCTTCGGCCAGCACGTCACGGCCGAAATAAGCGCCGACGATTGGAATCAGATCTTCATTCCGGTCGGCTTCGCGCATGGCTTCGTGACCCTCGAGCCCGATACGGAGGTCGTCTACAAGGTCACCAGTTATTATGCGCGCGAGCACGATCATGGCATCCTCTGGAACGATCCGGCCCTTCGCATTGACTGGCCGGTCGAACAGGCGAACGCTACCGTGTCGGAAAAAGACCGCGCCAATCCGGCGCTCGCGGATGCGGTGAGCCTATTTCCATGATGCATTCAATGCATTTGCCGCGCCAATTCCTCTGTTTGATCGGAAGGCCGTACTCGCCATGAAAACCATCTTGGTCACGGGCGGCGCCGGCTTCATCGGCGGGCATGTCATACGTACCCTTGTCGCATCAGGTGCATACCAGGTTATCAACGTCGACGCGCTGACCTATGCGGCTGATCTTCGCTTGTTGGAACCGCTGAAGGAAAGCGGCCGCTACCGCTTCGAGAAGATCGACATCCGGGACCGTGCGGCCGTGGGGGAGCTTTACAAGCGGCATTCTCCCGACGCCGTCATGCATCTCGCCGCGGAATCCCATGTGGACCGCTCGATCGAAAATCCTGTGCTTTTCGTCGAGACCAATGTGCTCGGCACGGCGAATCTTCTGGTCGGCGCACTTTCACATTATCTCTCGCTCGGCAAGGAGCGGCGCGAGGGCTTTCGCTTCGTTCATGTCTCGACCGATGAGGTCTTCGGCTCGCTCGGGCAAGATGGGTTGTTTCATGAGCGCACGCCCTATGACCCGTCATCGCCGTACTCGGCCAGCAAGGCCGCTTCCGACCATGTGGCGCGGGCCTGGGGACGCACCTATGGCCTTCCGGTCATCATTACCAATTGCTCCAACAACTATGGGCCGGCGCAATTTCCCGAGAAGCTCATTCCGTTGATGATCTTGAGAGCCTGGAAAGGCGAAACCCTTCCCGTCTACGGAAAAGGCGAGAATGTCCGGGACTGGCTCCACGTGGCCGATCATGCGGCCGCCTTGCGCGCTGTTCTCGAGCGCGGAAAGCCTGGAGAGACTTATTGCATCGGCGGTCGAAGCGAGAGACGCAACATTGAGATCGTCGAGGCCATATGCGATGCGCTCGACGTCAAGCTCGGGCGTGGTGCTTTGGGGCCACGACGCAAACTCATCACTTTCGTCACGGACCGTCCCGGACACGATCTGCGCTACGCCATTGATTCGAGCCGTGCCGAAAACGAGCTCGGCTGGCGAGCGAGACTGTCGATCGAGGAAGGGTTGCGAGCGACGGTCGATTGGTACCTCGAAAACGAAGCTTGGTGGGCGCCGCTCGTCTCGCGCCAGCAGACCCTTGACCGGCGTGGGCTGGATTTGCGGCAAGCTTGAGCGCTGGCGGCGGGTCATGATGAGGTCGCGACGGGGCTCCCTTGACGTTATCATCGTCAATTGGAACTCCGGCCAGCGCTTGCGCCGTGGCCTGGAAGCGCTCGCAGCTTCACCGGAGGACGTCGCTTGTCTCGCCAAGGTGATCGTCATCGACAATGCGTCGACGGACGGGTCAGCCCAGCTTCAGGATTTTTCCGCTGCCCTGCCGCTTCAAATCGTGGAGAACGAGACCAATCGAGGTTTCGCCGCTGCTTGCAACCAGGGTGCGTCGATGGCAGCGGCCGACGCCCTGCTGTTCCTCAATCCCGACGTGCGCATTTGCCCGGGAGCATTGGCGAATGCCCTGGATTTTCTCTTCGCCGACAGCCAAGCCCGGGTCGGGGCAGTGGGGGTGAAGCTGATCGGCGAGGACGGCATCACACAGCATAGCTGCGCGTCTTTTCCGACGGCTGGGAAAATGGTCGCCCAGTCAGCTTTCCTGGACCGCATCGCGCCTTCTTTTTTCGCGCCCCATTTCATGATGGAATGGGATCATGAAACCACGCGCAGCGTCGACCAGGTGATGGGTGCTTTCCTCATGATGCCGCGCGTGCTGTTCGAGAGCATCGGTGGTTTTGACGAACGCTTTTTCGTCTATTTCGAGGATCTCGATCTGTGTTTGAGGATCAAACAGAAGGGCTGGTCCGTCATGCACTTTGCGCAAGCGAGTGCGGTTCATGAAGGCCAGGGGACGACGCGGGCGATTCTCGGCACGCGCCTGTTTTATAGCTGGCGTGGCAGGCTTCTCTACGCGGCAAAGAATTTCTCGCGAGGTGGTCTCCTGGCTTGCCTTGTCGCAACACTTTTTCTTGAGCCTCCGGCGCGGATCGTCGCCGCGTTTGCGAAGGGATCCGCGAAGGAAGCGTGCGCCGTGCTGTGTGCCTATCGGCTGCTTCTTGGCGCCCTGCCTAACCTTTCACTCCATAGACGCGTTTGACGTTTCAGCCTTTCGCGGATCGCCGCTTGCACCGTTCATCTCGTCAGTGTATCGAGCCTTCCCCACCGGGCGGGCGTGCGGGTGCACGGTGCACAAACATCGTTGCGGTGGATGAATTCATGCAATCGAGCAGGTGCTTCGATCGAGCTGAGCGTCTGATATGGCCGGATTGATGCGAAAGCCGGCGCACTCGCACGCTGGAGACCTGGATTCGAGTTACATGGACTTTCGTGAGCAGCCAGATTCATGAGTTCCGCGACGGCCACTCTGAGAAGCGCTGGCCAGGCGCGCACCCTCCTCGATTATGGCCTTGCAGGGTGGCGGGACCTTGTCGATGGCGCACGCCAATGGCGGCTCTGCCATCTGCTGGCGACCTCAGACATGCGTCGCCGTTTCGCGCGCTCGCGGCTGGGGCAGTTCTGGATCATGCTGTCGAGCGCCATCTACATCTCGGCAATTGGGGTGGTTTGGTCGCAGCTCTGGCATCAATCCCTGCAAGAAATCTTGCCGTTTGTCGCAATAGGCATGATGATCTGGCAGCTCGTGTCCAGCATCATCAATGAGGCGACGACAGCTTTACCAGCGTGTACAACTTACCTTCTTAATCAATATACTTCGACATCCGCAATTCTTTACGCGGTTATCTATAGAAACATTTTCATTTTTTTGTTGAACATCATATTTCCGTTGCTGATTTGTGTCGCGCTCGGGGTTCAGTTTACCGTCTACACGTTCATGAGTGTCGTCGGTGCGCTTCTTCTTGTGATAAGCTGTGTCTGGATTACGTTCGTCGTTGCCATCTTTTGTGCCCGCTTCCGCGATATCGTGCAAATCGTATCCAGCGTCATCCAAATCGTATTTTTTTTGACGCCGATCTTGTGGAAGCCAGAACTTCTCCCGCCGTCTAGCCGGGCCATAGTCGACTGGAATCCGTTCGCGATCCTTATTTCAATCGTCCGCGACCCGCTGCTCGGACGCCCCGTGCCAGAAAAATATTGGCTAGCCGCATGTATATTGGCCTTTGGCGGGCTTCTCGTCACCCTGCCGTTCTTCGGTCGTTTTCGTCGCCGCGTCGTCTATTGGTTGTGAGGCGTCCCACGTGGCTCACATCAGGCTGATCGACGTCGGCGTCGAGTTTCCGATTCACAATGCCCACTCTCGTTCGCTGCAACTGCAAGTGTTCGGTAAGCTCGGTGGCAAGCTCGCCCAGCACAAACAAGCCGTGTTCGTGCAGGCTTTGCAGGGTGTGAACCTCAGTTTTCAGGATGGTGATCGGATAGGCATCATCGGCCACAACGGCGCAGGGAAGACGACCCTGTTGCGCGTGCTCGCCGGGGTCTATGAGCCAACCTTCGGGACGATGTCCCTGGAAGGTCGGCTATCCTCGTTCACAGACATCACGCTGGGCATGGATCCGGAGGCCACCGGTCTAGAAAACATAATTTTTCGTTGCGTATTCATGGGCTTGTCATTCCTGGAGGCTCGACGTCTATCGCCTTCCATCCAAGAGTTCTCGGAGCTTGGCGAATTCCTCCGGCTTCCGGTCCGCACCTATTCGACAGGCATGTTTCTGCGGCTCGCTTTCGCCATCTCCACCTCGATCGAACCGGACATCATCATCATGGACGAGATGATTTCCGGCGGTGACGCCCGTTTCATGGAAAGGGCCAAGGCACGCCTTACGAGCCTACTGGAGCGCACGAAAATTCTGGTCCTTGCCACTCACAGCATCGAGATCATGCACAGCCTCTGCAACAAGGTGGTGTGGCTGGATCATGGCGAAATTCGAAAGATCGGCTCGTTTGAGGAGGTTCACCCGCTATATCTTGCGGCCAATGCCGGATAGAGAGCCCACCAGGATTCGGCCAAGACTGGGGCTGCCATGCCTCATTGGCGATTGAAAGCGAGCTCAGGGCCCCTGAACCTTGCAAGCCGCGGCGTTTCCTTATATCGCGTGCCCAGCACGCGGGGGTTTCGCTTGAGCCCGAGTTATGATCCGCTTGGACATTGTTCCGACCGATGCCGGGTCGAACGAGGGAATAGCGCACCTTCAGCGCGACGGCGGTCGGATTGGTGAAAAGCCCAAAATTCGATTTTGCCCTCGATTGCGAGCGATTGTGATTCGGTTGGAGCCCTTCTGCGTTGGACGGAGATCATGAGGCCATGAACGTAGCTGCACAGCCGACCGTATTCGACGTGCAAGAATATTGGAATCGTCGTCCTTGCAATATTCGCCATTCGAAATTGGAGGTGGGAACGCGCGCCTATTTCGACGAGGTCGAGGAGAGGAGATATTTCGTTGAAAGGCACATACCCGGCTTCGCACAATTCTCACGTTGGAAGGCAAAGCGGGTGCTCGAGGTTGGTTGTGGAATCGGAACCGATGCCACCAATTTTGCTCGTGCAGGGGCGGACTACACCGGCGTCGAACTGTCCGAGGCTAGTCTCCAGGTGGCCCGGCAGAGATTTGAAGTCTTTGGATTAAAGGGCAAGTTCGTCGCCTGCAACGCCGAGGAGCTCTCAAGGCACCTCGACACGAAATCCTTCGATCTGGTTTTTTCTTTCGGTGTCATTCACCACACTCCTAATCAAAGGGCGGTGGTCGAGCAGATTCGCAAGGTCATCAAGACCGACGGCGAATTCAGGATGATGCTCTATGCCAAGAATTCCTGGAAAGATGCGATGATCGAGGCGGGGCTGGATCAACCAGAAGCGCAGACCGGATGCCCGATTGCCACAACATACACCGAGGCAATGGTTCGCGACCTCACCAAAGGATTATTCGAGGTCGTGGAGGCCCGCCAAGCCCACATCTTTCCCTATGTGATCGAAAAATATGTCAAGTATGAGTATGAGCCGCAGCCTTGGTTCGCAGCCATGCCTGCGACTGTTTTCGAGGCGTTGGAACGGCGTTTCGGCTGGCACTTCCTCATCACCGCTCGGCCCATCTGAACAAGATTTCCCGACTGAGTCTCATTCGCTCGGCCAACTCTCGGGTCGTCCGGTGAGGTCAGCCTGTGAAGGGTTTCCCGGAATGTGCGGCAGGCGAACAGCGTAGCGACGGCTGATCCATGATTTCCGTTGTGCTTTACGGCCGTAATGACAATTACGGCTACAATCTTCACAAGCGCGCGGCGCTCAGTTTCAATTGCATGGCGGAAGTTCTGCGCGATGAAGACGACGAGATTCTGTTCGTAGACTACAACACGCCGAATGACTATCCGACATTCCCGGAGGCCATTCAGGACACCTTGAGCGATCGAGCGCGAAAAAAACTTCGCATTTTTCGCGTGAGGCCGCGCATTCACCGTCGCTTCAGCTCGACTACGAAGCTTGTGGCTCTCGAGCCGATCTCTCGAAACATCGCCGTAAGGCGTTCAAACCCGGCCAATCGATGGATCCTCTCGACGAACACGGACATGATTTTTGTGCCGCGGCGGCGTGCCTCGCTAAACGAAATCACGCGTGACTTGCCGGCTGGGTTTTATCACGCCCCACGCATCGAGATTCCCGAGACGTTGTGGGAGGGCCTTGATCGCCACAACGGGCAAGAAGCGATCGACACGGTGCGCGAATGGGGCGCAGCCTTACACATAAACGAGATCGTCCTCGGTTCGCCAGTCATTCTCTATGACGGGCCGGGCGACTTCCAATTAATGCAACGCGCAGACCTTTTTCGCATCGACGGCTTCGACGAGGAGATGGTGCTTGGCTGGCACGTCGATTCCAACATTGCCAAGCGCCTCACCATGCTGCACGGAAAGGTAGGTGATTTGGGGGAGCAAATCTACGGATACCATTGCGATCACACGCGCCAGGTCACGCCTGCTCATAGCTCCACTCGCACGGAGAACGATTGGCAACGATTCGTGGTCAATCTCGAACGGCCCAATATTCCTCGGCAAGCGCGGAAATGGGGTTGCGCGGACGACGTGATCGAGGAAATTCGCCTAACCGGCCAGACAGCATCGGCGTATGTCACCGCGCTCAAGGAACAGATTGGGGAAAGGCAATCGGGTCCTCCAGTGGTCGCCTACGTCGGCGAGAATTACAACAAGACCGACTATGATCCCCGTCACGTCTTGCCCTACCTCGCCGATATGTTCGTATGTTCTGAAAAAACAACAAACCTCGGATGGTTTGGATCGCGAGCCGATACTTTGTCGCGGTTCGCGGGGTTTTGGAAGCGAGCTGGTTTTACAGGAGACATCCTCCTGGACAGCGCTTTGGTTCGCGAACAAGGACTCGCGAACACTCCACAGGCGGTGGAGGCGAACTCTGAGACCGTAGTGAGCAAAGCGGACGCCTTCGTCTTCGACTTCGGGCGCGTCTTCGAGAAAACCGACGGCATCGCCGGGATCCCTAGGTCTCTGGCCAAAAGCTTGAACCACGCCTTGTTGCAAGTGGTCGCGGCGGAGCACAAGCGGTTGCGGGAAGGCCGAGCTCCTCGACAAATCATCGCGATCAACGCAATCAACAATGACTTCGAATCCGGCATCATGGCTCATGTGAGCGCCGCGCTCACCCCGTTTTCGACGCGTATGCGCCACGGCTTCGTTACTCCGCCTGTCCAGGGAGAAGCAGATTGGCTGCCCCGTTTGCTCGCAGGCCATGCCGGCAGCCGGGATGGCTCGGTTATAAGATCACGCAAGGATTCGTTGGGCGCCGTCACGCGCGGCCCCTATCTCCATCTGCGCGGCGGCAGCTATCGAATCAAAATGAGATTGTCGGGAGCAAGCCCGTCCGCGTATTCCGGGAACGATGCCGTTGCTGTCCTGGAGATCATCTCACAGCGCGACCACCTTGCGCATCGGCTCATCACGCCGTCCGATCTGGCAAAGGGCGAGATCGAAATCGATTTCGATGTCACACAGGATGGATCGGCAACTCCGGGTTTCTCGGTCCAGACTGCGTTACGCACACTGGCGCCTGTCGAATTGGCGATTTCAGCGGTCAATTGCGAGCGCGTTTCGGATCTGAAATCCGAGATGATGCCGGACCCTGCTCTGTCGGTGAAGGAATGGCTTCCTCTTCTCTGGACCGGGCCGGACGCGAAACGATTGAACGGAGTTATTTTTTATCCCTCGACGCGGCCCACGATTCTTTTTTATGGGCCATATTGGCGGTTGTCCCAAGGCAGTTACGAGGCGGTTCTCGAGCTGGAGGCCGCGCCGACATGGGTAGCTTGGCAGGCCTTGGTGCGCGCCTATTCGAAAACCGCCCTTTTGAGCCTTGTGGCGCTGTGGAGGCGCGCTCGCGGGCGACCGATCGGCGCCTTTCGTGGCCGGTATCCTCTTTGCACGTTTCAGGCGATGAACCGCGAAACGGAGCTCGCCTCCAGGATTATTTATGTGGGCAGCTGGCCTCTGGAAAAGCAACTGGTGATTCCCTTCGATGTGACGACTTCCCAATCGGAGGATCCGGGCTGCGGCATGGATTTTCGGCTTCTCGCCCATACGCAATTGCCTTTCGGATTCAAGAGCTTGGTGGTTAGAAGGGTCCAGAACTGAATATAAATCCCGCAACATGCCGGAATCGAAGCACAAATGGTAAAACGTGTTGCGGCTCTTCGAGGAGACCGTTAAACACCGCCCTCTCGTGGCTCGCGAGACTGGCCCGCCGGATTAGCTTGTCGAACACAAATTTCGCGAGGCGCCGTGTTCCTCCGTCAGCATGATACGTCAGCTCGCGTGTTGAATCGCAGCACCAGCGCCATCTCACCCTGGGTGCGGCTCGAGACCGTTGAGGCGGTCATGCCTGGCAGCTCCAAGACGGAGGTCTATCACGGGCTCGCGCAGCCGGATTACGTCAACGTGATGTGTCTGCACATGCGCGGGGATGTCGCGCTCGTACGCCAATATCGACCCATCATCGATCGCTGGACGATTGAGTTCCCCGGAGGCTTGCGCGATGGCGATGAGCCTGCCGCGATGGCAGCTCGCCGGGAGGTCGAGGAAGAAACCGGGTTATCCGTCAAGGAACTCGTTCTGCTTCAAGAGGCCTATGCCGATGTCGGGCGACTAAACAACAAGCTCTACGGTTACTTTGCGCTTGTGGATGGCGCGGCGCGCTCGACCGAGATGGGGCTCGAGGCGGTGCTGGTTCCGAGCGACCGAATTCGCACCATGGCTGCCGCGGGGGAGATCGCTATCGCAGCCAATATCGGACTTCTCTATCTCTCGGCCTACCATCCTCGTGTGCGCGCGATTTGCACGCAGCTCGGCTTTCCCGTTCCACCCTGGGCAAACGAGTGATTGAAGCGCGGCGGTTCATGAAAATTCGTCAGACCATCCTGGGCGGCGGGCAAGCTGCCGCCAAAACCAGTCGCGCATGGGGGTCGTAATGTTCGACAACATTTACCGCCACGGCTTCGCGCGCGTCGCCGTAGGCGTCCCAAGAGTCAAGATCGCGGATCCGGAAGCGAACGCCAGCGACACCTTGCGCCTCGCACGCCAAGCGCACGACGACGAAGCGGCGCTGGCAGTTTTTCCGGAGCTCGGGATTTCGGCTTACACGAATGAGGATTTATTCTTCCAAGACGCGCTCGAAACGGCCGTGCAGACCGAGCTTTCGCGCATTCTCGAGGCGAGCCGCGAGTTGCGCCCGGTTCTGATCGTCGGTGCTCCTTTCATGCTCGATGGGCGACTGTTCAATTGCGCTTTCGTAGTGCATCGCGGGGTGCTCCTCGGCATCGTGCCGAAGGCCTATCTGCCGAATTACCGTGAGTTTTACGAGAAGCGCCATTTCGCCTTGGGTATCTCACAAACAGGTCGAAGCGTCGCTCTCAACGGGCGCGAGGTTCCCTTCGGCACTGACCTCATCTTTCGCGCATCCGATTTGCAGGACTTCGTCCTTCATGTGGAGATTTGCGAGGACATCTGGACGCCGGCTCCGCCTTCTTCCTTTGGTGCCATGGCGGGTGCCACAATACTAGCCAATCTGTCCGCCTCGAACATCGTGATCGGAAAGGCGCAAGCGCGGCGCGATCTTTGTCGCTCGCAGTCGATGCGCTGCATCGCGGCTTATCTTTATTCCGCCGCCGGGCCAGGAGAATCGACGACGGATCTCGCGTGGGATGGGCATGTCGCGGTATTCGAGAATGGCGAGCTCCTGTCGGAAGCCGACCGCTTCGCGGACGAGCCGCAGATGATCACGGCGGATATCGATCTCGACCGCTTGCGCCAGGAACGGATGCGCGTCGGCTCTTTCGGGGATTGTGCCGATCATCATGGCGTCCAACGCTTCTTTCGTAGCATCTCGTTCTCGATCAATCCGCCGCTTGGCGTGAAGGTGCCGTTGCGACGCGCCGTCGACCGTTACCCTTTCTTGCCGTCGGACCCGGCGCTTCTCGACGCGAATTGCTACGAAGCGTTCAACATTCAGGTGCAGGGTTTGATGACGCGGCTCGCGGCCGTCCGCGTGAAGAAGGTAGTGCTCGGCATTTCGGGCGGGCTCGATTCCACCCATGCGCTGATCGTCGCGGCACGAGCTTTCGATCGGCTCGGCTACGCACGCAAGGACATCCTTTGCTACACCCTCCCCGGACTTGCGACCTCGAACCTCACCAAGACGAGCGCACATGCGCTGATGCGCGCTTTTGGGGTGAGCGCGCAAGAGATCGACATCACGCCGATCGTGCGGCAAACCTTGGTCGAGATCGGACACCCGAATGCGCAGGGGCACCCGGTCTATGATGTGACGTTCGAGAACGTTCAGGCTGGCGCTCGCACGGCCTTGCTGTTTCGTCTCGCCAATTTCCATGATGCGATCGTCATGGGGACCGGCGATCTATCGGAGCTGGCGCTCGGCTGGTGTACTTACGGCGTCGGCGATCAGATGTCGCACTACAACGTCAACGGTTCGGTGCCGAAAACCTTGATCCAGCACCTCATTCGCTGGGTTGCGGACCGTAAGGAATTCGGAGCCGAGGTGTCCGCGACCTTGCGTGCCGTGCTCGCCACCGAAATTTCACCCGAGCTCGTGCCGAGTGACGGCGAGAAGCCCGGCCAGCGGACCGAGGATTTCATCGGCCCTTACTCTCTTCAGGATTTCAATCTGTACTACATCACGCGGTATGGCTTGCGACCGAGCAAGGTCGCGTTTCTCTCCTGGAATGCTTGGCGCGACATGGGCGCAGGTGCCTGGCCGGCGGGTCTCGAGGAGGAGGACAAGCGCGAGTACGATCTCGCCACTATTCGCAAATGGTTGCGCCTTTTCCTCTTCCGTTTTTTCGAGATCAGCCAATTCAAACGGTCGGCCATGCCCAACGGCCCCAAGGTCGGCTCGGGGGGCTCGCTTTCCCCACGCGGAGATTGGCGCGCGCCGAGCGATTCGCATGCAGACACCTGGATTGCCGAACTCGAAGACAACGTGCCGGATTCGGCTTGAGAAGGGGAAGAGGCCTTTTTCTGAAGGGTTTTTCCGATGCGAACCGAATGCTTGAACGTGTCGCGAGCGTCCGGGATCCAGGTTGCGTGAACTCCTCAACCCCACTAATCGTCGGGAATTCGCCAACACGCCGCCTCTTCCCAATGCTAAAGCGAGATGCTCATCATGATCTCCCAACCGCGAATCTCCGTGATCGGCCTCGGTAAGCTCGGAGCGCCGATGGCCGCCGTTCTCGCGTCCAAGGGGTTCGCTGTGATCGGTCTTGACATGAATGACAAATTCGTCGCGGCCATCAACAACGGCGTCGCGCCCGTGCAAGAGCCGCAGCTCCAGGAATTCATCGACAAAAGCCGTTCGCGCCTGCGGGCGACCCATTCGTTCGAGGAGGCCGTTCACAACTCCGATGTCACCTTCATTATCGTGCCGACGCCGAGCGACAAGGAACGGGTATTTTCCAACAAATACGTGGTTGCGGCCATTCGCTCGATTGGGCAGGCATTGCGAGGCAAGAACGGCGCTCATGTGGTCGTCGTCACCTCGACCGTAATGCCCGGTTCGACGGGTGGCGAAATCCAGAGGGAGCTCGAGGAAGCATCCGGTCGCAAGGTCGGCGACGAGCTCGGCCTCGCCTACAACCCTGAGTTCATCGCGCTCGGCAGCGTCGTGCGCGACATGCTTCGCCCGGACTTCATCTTGATCGGCGAATCGGATGAAGCGACGGGCGCCCTGCTCGAAAACATCTACAAGCGTTCCTGCGACAATGACCCCGTTATTCGCCGCATGAACTTCGTTAATGCCGAGCTCACGAAGATCTCGGTCAACACCTATGTGACGACCAAAATATCCTACGCCAACATGCTTGCCGAAATGTGCGACCACCTTGCGGGGGCCGATGTAGAGGTGGTTTCGGCCGCGGTGGGTTCGGACACCCGCGTGGGGTCAAAATACATCAAGGGAGCGATCGGCTATGGGGGACCGTGCTTTCCCCGTGACAACAAGGCCTTCGCGGCGCTCGGCCGGAAGCTTGGCGTGCGTTGCGATCTTGCCGAAGCGACCGATGCCATCAACGATCATCAGATCGAACGTTTGATCGGGGCGGTTCAGGCTCATGCAGCGCCTGGCGCGAAGGTCGCCGTGCTTGGCCTTTCCTATAAACCGCAGACGCAGGTGGTCGAAGAGAGCCAAGGCGTGGCACTGGCGGGCAAACTCAGCGAAGAGGGTTATGTTGTCAGCGTCTACGATCCCCTCGCAATGGGCGGAGCGGAGACGATGCTGAGCGATCGAGTGATATTTGCAAATGATGCTTTCGACGCACTCCAGGACGTGCAGGTTGCGGTCGTCACCACGCCTTGGCCGCAATTTGCAGAAACCCGACTTTGGGCGCGGCGGCAGGCCGGATCGAAGCTCGTTGTCATTGACCCTTGGCGGGTATTGGAACCGACGGAACTTGCCGCGAATGTCTCATTAGTGCGCATGGGATACGGTTCGAGGCCAAACTCTGGCGGTGTCGTTAATTTGCGCCGCGCCTTGGCATGAGACCTATGACGGCGGGCTGCTCCGCCGAGTTACTCTGCGGGCGCCGCGGCTCTGGCGGGCGCCCGGTGGCGAGCAAGGGATGGAGCGCTCCTCGCATGTCCGGAGGCCGATGAAAGACGCTGCCGGAAATTCTCGATCGGTCTTTCGAAGCCGAAATGCAGGCATGCAGCGGCCAAGCTGACAAGAACGATGTTGCCTTCGCGATGATAATCGTAAGGCACGTATCGATAGAAAAAATCGGTAAAATGTCCGACAAAGCCGATCACGAGCCAGTGCGAAACATAGACCGGATATGACAGATCGCCCAAGAGGCGGTCTATACGCGAACGGGCGGAGATGGCAAAAATGAAAGGTATGGATGCGGCGAACAACAGATAGAAAAGCCAGAGTTCGGGGCGATCGAGGTCTTTCACGACGGGTATCCCGCAAAGAAATGCGGCAGTCGGCAGGATGGCAACGCTCATCCAGCCGAGGCGCTTTCGTGTGTGGTCGTCCATGACGAAAAGGCCCACGCGATGACTGACCGCGCCGAGCATGAAAAAGCACCAATCCGCTCGTGGCACGGTGTAGCGCCACGAGGTAAACTCCTGATCCAGCAGTGATAGCCGTAACGCGACCAAGCCCAACAACACGGCGACGCAAACCCACAGCCGGCGCGTGAGGATGAAGGGAGCTGCGAGGTAGAATTGGAGCTCGATGGCCAGTGTCCACGCGGGAGGAATCGCGAGCCAATTGGCATCGCCGAGCCAGGGTATCCCGAAGATTGTGATGTTACTGGAGGTGGCGAACAGCCATCCCCCGGTTGTCGCCGGCAAGGGAAGAGGCTTACCCGTGGCATCCAAAAACCAAACGGTTAGAGCAAGGATAACCAGGTATATCGGGTATATTCGAAGGGCGCGAGCAAAGTAAAAATTGGTAACAGGAGCATTCAGGTATTTGCTATTGAGGACCATCGACATGTAGAATCCAGAAATAATAAAGAATAATATGACTGCATTATAGCCATTCGCCGTGAATGGCAGCGCGTGCCCCCAGAGGTGCCAAACGACGACCGAGAGGGCCAAAAATATTCGGATGATGCCCAAAATGATTCCCTTGGAAATACCGCGCGGGGCGAAAATACCATTCTTCCAGGCAAAATCCAGAAAAACAGAAAGAAAGAGAACTAAAAACAACCCGTAAGCTCAAGGCACGCAATGGGGGCGTTGTCGTCCTTTTTTCCGGCGCCGTGCCGGCCCGGACTTGGCTTGAACGCTCACTGGCCTTTTGCTAACCAGCGCGTCTGATTTGGACGATCTTTTTGGGACTTCTCAGTGTCGAAGCAGCCGTCTGTGTCGATCGCGTTGCCGGTGAAGAACGGGTTGCCTCATTTGCGCGACGCGATCGAGGGGCTCCATCGCCAGACCTATCGGAATTTCGAGCTCTTTGTTCAAGACTCGGTCTCGACTGACGGCAGCGTCGAATATCTGCAGTCCATTAAGGGCTTCCCGGTCCATATCGTTTCGGAACCGGACGAAAGCCTGGTGAACGGCTACAATCGCGCCCTGCGCCGTTGCACGGGCGACCTCGTTGTTGCCGCCGCCTCCGACGAGATTCTCGACGACGATGCCCTCGAGAAATATGTCGCGTGGCATCATGAGCACCCGGGTGCGGTCTACATCTTCAGCGGCTCGCGCCTCGTGGACGGCCCCTGGGGCGGCACGCGTGTGTACATGCCTGGGCCCTTCAATCTTATCGATTATCTGCGCCACGACATGTGCACGACGACAGCCGGCGTGTTCAATCGCCGCTTGCTCGGCAAGGAGTTCTATCTCGACGAATCGCTGAAAACGGTGCCGGATTTCGAGCTGATGACCCGCATGGCTTTGCGGTTCGGTCAGGAGCGGCTCGTTCGCAAAGAAGCGGTGACGATGACCGCTCGAGCCGACGCCGCCAGCTCGTCATTTCGGCCCGAGGGTTTCGCGCAGTTTGCGCGTGACAAGACGACAATCATCGATCGTTTGCTGGGGTGGGCTGGCAATGAGTCGAGTGGTGCTTCGGGGATTCATCAAGAGTTGCTCCATTTCGTGAGGCGCGAAATCCTGGCCAATATGCACGCGACCTTCGCCGGACAGCTCTTCGATCTTGTGGGTGATGCGCCTGTCTTTCGTGAGCATGTGCTCGCAGCGCATCGTTACATGCCCGGCGCCCCGATCATCGAGGAGCTGGTGAGCAAAGGCCGTCACTTGGACTGGGATCCTGGTGCGTGGCAATTGACCGAGCGCCGGAACGTGCCGCCGATCGTCCCGCCGAAAGGTCTAGCTAGCGTCGTAGGGTCGATCGGCGCTGAAAAGATGGCAATCACCCCTCACTGGGCATCGGGCGGGGCCCGGAAGGCTCGGCGCTGGGGACGCACGGTATTCACCACGCCGCCGGGGAGCTGGCATTATGCTGCAATGGCTCCGCTCGATCTTCCGGGCCTGTCCCTCGACCGCGAATGGCATTGGGTGAAGGTCACCGTGTCGCATGTTGCGGGCAAGCCGCTGCTGTCGCTCTTCAACCCCGACCGGAATGCAATTGTGGGTGAAATCAGGCTGACCGAAACAAGCGACACTCGGGACTATCACTTCGAATATCGCAACAATGGTTGCAATTCGCTGCTGCTTCGAAACGGGCATGAGCCCCGGGCTTCATCGGTCGCTATTCGTGCGATCGAAATCCTTGCCATGCAGGTCCGTCCAGAGTACGCGGAACCTTAAAATTTTCCTGGATGCCAAGGCTCGAGCTGCCGAGCCCTCCTCTGCGGAGCCTTTTTGATGAAAATTCTGATCACTGGCGGGGCGGGCTACGTCGGCTCTCGAGTTGTGAGTCACCTTCTCTCCCAAGGACATCAGGTACGCGTCCTGGATCGCCTTCTATACGGTGGGGAGGCGCTGCTGCCTTTGACCGCCATGCCGATCTTCGAGCTGCAAGTGGGGGATGTGCGTAATCGAGATGCGATGCTGCAAGCGATGCAAGGCACGGATGCGGTCATCCACCTGGCCGGAATCGTGGGCGAGCCTGCTTGCAACGTCGACAAGGAATTCTCATGGTCGATCAACCATGGAGCCGTTGCCAATCTGCTCGAGGTTGCTTCAGAGGTCGGGGTCGGCCGCCTCATCTTCGTCAGCACCTGCAGCAACTACGGCGTTGCCGAACCAAATGCAGCTGTGGACGAGGACGCACCCCTCAATCCAATCTCGGATTACGCACGGGCCAAAGTTCTTGCCGAGGGCGACGTGTTGCGCGTCAACGCGATCCCCACGGTGACTGTGTTGCGGCTTGGTACCATCTGCGGTCTGTCGGCCCGCATGCGCTTCGACCTCCTTGTAAATGAGATGGCGCGTGAAGCCGTCCTTGGCAGGCCGGTCGACATCTTTGCGCCCGAGGCTTGGCGGCCCTATCTGCATATCGACGACGCGGCAGCGGTCATGGGACATGTTCTGAAAGCCGATCCCGCATTAGTGACACGGCGCGTGTTCAATGTGGTCGGTGAAAATCACCAGAAGACAAGTCTTTTGGCGATCGCGCGTGAGGTCCTTCCCGAGATTCAGGCAAGCATCGTGCAGCGCAAGCCGGATCTACGCGACTACCGGGTGAGCGGTGACCGGATTGTCAAGACGCTTGGATTTCGTCCTTCCCGGACCGTTGCCGATGCGTTTCGCGAGGTGGCGGCTGCCGTGAAAGCCGGGTTCTTCCGCGATCCCGATTGGGCAGGCTATTCGGCCATTCCAATCGGCGGTTTTTCAGCGCAATGAATGAGACGCGGCGGCCGCAGGGGTCGCGGGACGTCCTCGAGGAGGCTTTGTTCGCATGACTTCAGACGCAGTTTCAGTTGTAGGCTTGGGAAAGGTGGGAGTGACGCTGGTCGCGGCACTGACCACTGCGGGCTACCGCGTGACCGGCGTGGACGTGGTCGAGGCACAAGTGAAAGCGCTGAACGACGGAAGCTTTCGCACCAACGAACCGGGCGTGATGGAAGGCCTTGCACGGCTGAAGCCCGGCCAATTCCTCGCTACAATCGATCCGGCGGAAGCGGTGCATCGCTCCTCACTGAGCTTCATCATCGTGCCCACGCCGAGCAACACCCTGGGTGGTTTTTCCAACCGCCTGATCATCGAGGCGCTTCGGGCGATCGGCAAGGCGGCCGCAAAAAAAACAGGACCGCACGTTGTTGCAGTCGTCAGCACGGTGCTGCCGAAATCGAGCAGTGCCCAGCTCATCCCCGCGCTCGAAGAGGCGGCCGGCCGCCGCATGGGAGACCATCTCGGATTTTGCTACAATCCGTCCTTCATCGCGCAAGGCGACGTGATGAAAGGGTTGATCACGCCGGAATACGTCCTGATCGGCGAGTCCGATCCGCAGAGCGGGGCGGCGGTTGAAGCCGTTCATCGGCGCATGGTGACGAATGATGCTCCCGCGGTCCGCGTGACGCCGATCGAGGCGGAGATCACGAAAATCGCCTCGAACACGCACGAGACGATGCGCGTTGCCTTTGCTAATATGCTTTTAGCGTTATGCAATGAGGTGCCGGACGCCGATGTAGACCGGATCACCCATGCGCTCGCTTACCGGCTCGGTCGGCGTTTCTTCAAGGGCGCAGTCCCTTATGGGGGGCCATGCTGGCCGCGCGACAACCGCGCGCTCGCGGCTTTCATGGACCTCGTCGGGGTGCCCTCGACCCTGCCCAATGCGATTGATCGGGCCAATTCGGACCACGGTCACTATGTATTGCGGCAGGTTCTGGATGCCGTGCCTCGCGGCGGCACGGTCGGTGTGATCGGCCTCGCGTATAAGCCGGGTACTTCGATGATTGATCGCTCGTTCGGAATCGATCTCGCCGATTGGCTGTCAGCGGAAGGTCGCTTCGTCGTCGGATGGGATCCGATGGCAAATGAGGAGGCCCGGCGAGCGTTGAACGGGCGGATCCGAATTGCTGAAAAGCCCGAGGACTGCCTGAAATGCAATGCGGCGGTCATCGCCTTGCCCCTGCAGCAGCTTACCGGCATGGACTGGTCGCAAGCCGCCTCGACGGTCGTGATCGATTGCTGGCGGGCGCTCGATGAAGCGAAGCGATGCAAGGTCGGCCGCTATATGCCGCTCGGCATCCAACGAGACCTGAAGAGCCGGGTGATCACCACGCCCGGCTACCGTGAGCGCTTCGACCACCTGACGAACTGAGCTCAAAAAAATGCCAGGCGAAACGCCATTCTACGCTCCCGAGGAGTTGCGGGCGCTCGGATGCGAAAGTGTGGGCCGGCGAACCCAGGTCAGTCGCCTCGCAAGATTTTACGGTTTTCAAGGCAGGCTCGGCGACCACACGCGAATTGATGATTTCGTCATCCTCAAAGGCCGGGTGGATCTCGGCTCTCTCGTGCACATCAGCTCGTACTGTCTTTTGGGCGGCACGGCGGGGACGATCACATTCGGCGACTTGAGCACGACCGCGGCGTATGTCGGCATTTACACGGCATCGGACGATTATTCGTCGCCGCTTCTGACGAATTCGGTCGTTCCCGAGGATCTCAAGCGCGGCATCACAGGTGATGTATCCGTCGGCAAAGGTGTGGTGATCGGAGCACACTGCGTCGTTTTACCCAAGGCGGCGATCGGCGATTACGCCACCATCGGCGCCACTTGCATCGTGAATGGAGATTACGCGCCAGGTTGCGTTTACGTGACGGGCAGCGGCCGACCCCGGCTCGTCGGCAAGCGCAATGTGGACAGCATCAAGGTGGCGGAAGCCGAGGCTTTGCGCCGTTTGCGAAGGGACGAAACTTGAACGAGCAGCAACACAGCATCATCCCGCTTGTCGAGCCCTGGCTTCCGCCAGCTTGCGCCGAAGCGGTGCGCCGCCAGGTCGAGACAACCTTCGTCGGGCCGGGTGCGGCGGCACAGAATTTCGGCGCCCGCTTGGCTGAAGCGTGTGAGGTGCACGCAGCGGTTCCCGTTTCGAGCGGCACCGTCGCGCTCTCGATCGCCGCGCAGGTGCTTGGGCTGAAGCCGGGCGATGAGGTCATCGTTCCCGCTTATGGCGTGATCTCGGTCATCAATGCTTTCGCGGTCATCGGCCTCCAGCCCCGGCTCGCTGAAATCGATGCCGCAACCGGCTGTATCGATCCGAAGCGCCTAAAGGAGGCCATCACGCCGAACACCAGGGCGGTCGTTTACGTCGATTTCTGCGGCAGCATCGGCCAGGATCTCGACGAAGTCGCGGCGATCTGCGCCAAGCAAAAAGTGCCGCTGATCGAGGACGCGGCTTGGGCGCTCGGGCGCGGCCGGCCGGGCCGTCGTGGCGGTAGCTTCGGCTCGATCGGGACCATAAGCTTCAGCGTCCCCAAGATTCTGACCACCGGCCAGGGTGGCGCCGTGCTTGCGCATGACGAAGCGCAGCGGGATGCCGCGATCGCCGCGGCGGACCAAGGTGACGTCAATTGGCGTCGCACCAATCTCAACAATGCCGTCGGCAGCAATTTGCGCCTGAGCGATCTGGCGGCGGCGCTCGGCAGTGCCGAACTCGACCAGCTCGAGGAACGTTGGCAGCGCAAGCGCCGCGCCTATTCCGTCTTGGCTGATCATCTCGGAGAACGCCTGTTTCGCGCGGCGGATGGAGATGCGGCGATGCAGCACATCATTTTCGTGGAGCGCCCCGACGATGTGGTAGGGCAATTGAAAAGCCAAGGCATTCTCGCGGCGCGCCCATATCGGCCCCAATACCATCATCCGCCTTATCAGGCTCTCCGCGACCGCGATTTTGCGGCATCGGAATTCTGGTTCGCCCATTCGGTGTATTTGCCTTTCGGTGTCGCGCTCACCGAAGAAGGCGCGGCTCGCATCGGGTCGGCGGTGCAAAGGCTGAACTGCCGTTTCGTCTCGCCGGCATCGGGCTGACCCGAAACAGCTCCTGTCCCAAATAGGCGTGGGGACGAAGGGACGTTTCCGCCAACTCGAGCAGACGGTGGTTATTGCGACGCGCGCAGAGAACGCTACCGCATAGCGTCCTCCTTGAATGCGATTTTCAGGTCACGGTTTAGACCCGCATGCCATGCGAGTCTCGAAAATCAGGTGGCGAACACCTTTCGACGCGCATCCGCACTGCTTGAGCCCATCTCATCGACGATCCAGGCATAGGTCTTCTCGAGGCCATCGCGCAATTTGATCGACGGGGCCCAGTGCAGTTCCTTCTTGATCTTGGTGTTGTCGCTGTTGCGACCTCGTACCCCCTTGGGGGCATCGAGCTTGTATTTGCGCTTCAGCTTTACGCCTGCAATCTCCTCCACCAACGACACGAGCTGATTGATGCTCACGAGCTCATCCGAACCGATATTGATGGGGTCACGTACATCGCTCTCCATGAGAGCCATGCTTCCGTGGATGCAATCATCGATGTACATGAAGCTGCGGGTCTGCTCGCCGTCTCCCCAAATTTCGATCTCATGCGTTCCCGACTGTTTCGCAGAGATCACCTTGCGGCAGATCGCAGCCGGCGCCTTCTCGCGGCCTCCGTCATAGGTGCCCCAAGGACCATAGACATTGTGGTAGCGCGCCACGCGGGTCTGGAGCTTGAAGTCTTCCATGAAGTGCCGAGCCATCCGCTCGGAGAAGAGCTTTTCCCATCCGTAGCCATCTTCCGGCATCGCAGGATACGCATCGTCTTCGGCGAGCCCCGTGTTCTTCGGATCCGTCTGCTTGCTGCCGTTGTAGACGCAAGCCGACGACGAGTAGAAAACCCGCTTTGCGCCCGCATCCCTCGCAGCAACCAGCATATGCGTGGAGGTGAGGACCGAAAGCATGCACAAGGCCTTGTTGAGCTCGATGAACCCCATGCCACCCATATCGCAAGCAAGGTTGAACACGTAATCGGCGCCCTTTGCAGCCTTTTGGCAGGCGTCAAGCAAGGCGAGATCCAGGTGCATATTCTCCACGTCGCCGAAAATCTGGTACCACTCCTCGAATGGCTTACGATCGACAGCCCGGATATGGCGGTAGCCCTGGTCTCGCAACGTTCTGACCAAATGGCCGCCAATGAATCCCCCACCGCCCGCCACCAGGATTAGGTCGTTCTTCTGCATCAAAGTTTTCGACATCCGCAAATTTTCCTTCGAATTCGGGGCGCAGCATTAGACCGCCGCACCCAGATTGGCAATCGCTCGGCAGATTCTCCTCAATGCGGCGGTCGTGGCATCGTAAGAGCCGGTGCGAGCACAGCCTGTCGGCGCACCTGCGCGCGCCAAAAATCAAGCATGTCGGCAAGCGTTTGCGACCAGGAGATTTGCGGCTTCCATGCCAGAATGTTGCGGATCCGCGTCGTGTCGGGGGCGGCAAAGGGAGTTTCGTTTGTGCGCAGCCGAGAGGGATCGGTTTCCACGCGGATCTTGACTCTTGCGAGCGAGATGAGCTCGTCTAGGACATCACCGATACGCCGGCCTGTGCCCGAGGCGAGATTGAGCACCAACCCGGGCTGGACATTGAGAGGCGAGAGCGCGAGCTCGAGATAGGCATCCGCGACATCGCGCACGTCGAGAAAGTCTCGTCGGCCATCCAGATTGCCGACACGCATTACCGGTTCCTGTGCGCCGGCTTCGATGCGGGCAATTTGCGCCGCGAACGCCGGAATCACGAATCTCTCGGTTTGACCAGGTCCTGTGTGA
>JAFBAS010000019.1 GCA_019247605.1 Hyphomicrobiales bacterium | reverse complement strand
GCTGCCGCGCCCGGAAGGCTCAATCCCATGGCCTCGACGATGTTCGTCATGGTCGAGGCCGTGCCCATGGTGTTGCAAGTGCCGGGCGCGCGCGTCATGCGCTGCTCGAGCCGCGTCCACTCGGCCTTGTCGATATTGCCGGCCTGATACTCATCCCAGTATTTGCGCGAATGCGTGCCGGCGCCGACCCGGTTGCCCTTGTAGCGGTCATTGAGCATCGGGCCCGCCGGCACGAAGATCGCCGGAATATCCATGCTGAGCGCGCCCATCACGAGGCCGGGCGTGGTCTTGTCGCAACCGCCGAGCAGCACGGCGCCGTCGACCGGAAGCGAGCGCAAGAGCTCCTCGGCCTCCATGGCGAGGAAATTGCGGTAGATCATCGTGGTCGGCTTCACGAGCACCTCGCCGAGACTCATCGCCGGCAATTCGAACGGGAAGCCCCCCGCCTGGAGCACGCCCCGCTTCACCGCCTCGCCGCGCTCGCGAAGATGCGCGTGGCAGGGTGAAAGATCGCTCCAGGTGTTGAGGATGGCGACGACCGGGCGCCCCATGAACTCCTCGCGGCGAAGCCCCATCTGCTGCGCGCGCTGGCGATGGCCGAAAGCCCGAAAATCATCGGCCGCGAACCATCGCTGCGAGCGCAAGCTCTCGATGGGTTTCGTTTTCGGCGTGGTCATGGGCATACCTCAATTCAGCTTAGGCGCGCAGGAAGCGGTGAAGGGAACGGGTCTCACGGCCTCCTTGCTTGTTCCGTTCGCTACGCACTGCCGGCGCGCGTAGCGGTGGTGGGCAGATATTTGCGCAAAAGACCTAAAATCATCTGGCCTTCGGCTTCGTCGTGCCCGGCGCCCAAATAGACGGTTCGCGATCCATAATTGAATTTCAGGCAACCGGTCTTGTTTCCGGCGCCAAATGGCAAACCGATTCCGCGATTGATTCCGCGATATTGGTCCGGGTACGGGTTACTATTTACTGTGAAATCACGAATATCTGCTCCCCGAAAAAGCATCCGTTTTGAAAATCCAAGTACTGTGTAGATGACTTCCAGATCTGATCCCACCACGCGAAGAATTTCGCGACCAGAAAATTGCCAGGCCAAGCTTGCCCCTGCCCATAGCCACGCCACGGCCCACGCCACAAGCCAGAACGCAACAAATAGTTGGAACGTAGACGTGAGTTGCTTGGCTGCCATTATGCCGCCATACGTCCACCCACCCAGCCAGGCGAGAAGAAAAAGTGTCGTCAGGGAATTGCGCGGGGGCTTCAACGAAATTTGTTGGAGTCCGCTCACATTCTCGACTTCGAATTGAGGCGTCTTCGTTTCTTCGTAGCGGACGGACATCGATATTCCCATGGGCGGATGTCTAATACAGGCCAGTAGGATATTATGGTTGGAGACGAATAGCTAGCATTCGAGGGTCGTCCCCTCAACTCACCACTCACCACTTACCACTCACTTTCTTCCTAAAACATCCGTCCGCCGTTCGGCACTTTTCCGGATGGCCCGATCAGCATGACCTCGCCATCGGCATCGGGAAGCCCGAGCGTCAGCACCTCCGATATGAAAGGACCGATCTGGCGCGGCGGAAAATTGACGACCGCGAGCACCTGGCGGCCGATGAGCTCCTCGAGCTTGTGGTTGACCGTGATCTGCGCGGAGGATTTCTTCACGCCGATCTCCTCGCCGAAGTCGATGGCGAGCTTGAACGCCGCTTTTCGCGCTTGCGGGAAGGCCTCGGCTTGCACGATCGTGCCGACACGAATATCGACCTTTTCGAAATCCGCATAGACGATGGTGGGCGCGGGGGATCTCATGGGGAACCTGAAGGGCAAGGACGACGTCACCATTGGCGCCGCTCGCGCTTTTCTCACGTCGGCGCGCGGGCGTCGAGATCGTCGCCGTCGTCCCATAGCCAGGCGGCGCCGCGCACGCCGGCCGAATCGCCGTGGAGCGGCTTCAAGATCGGGGTCGCAAACTCGCTGGAAAGCACATAAGGGCGCATGAGCGCCGGCAATTCGCGATAGAGCTCGTCCACATTGCTCATGCCGCCGCCGAGCACGAAAGCGTTCGGATCGAGCACGTTGGCGATGACGGCAAGCCCGCGCGCCAGGCTTTTTGCGTAATGCTGAAAGGTGGCCTGCGCCTCGGCATCACCCGTACGCATCGCGGCCACGATCTCGTGGCCTCTGAGCGAATAGCCGGTCCTCGACGCATATTCGGCCGCGAATGCCGTTCCCGAGACGTAGCGCTCCATGCAACCTTGCCGGCCGCAATAGCAGGGGTGGCCCGGATATTCGCTCGGATCGGGCCAGGGCAGCGGGTTGTGGCCCCATTCCCCCGTAATGCCGGTCTGGCCTGAGAACACCTTGTGGTCCAGCACGATGCCGGCGCCGACGCCCGTCCCGAGAATGGCGCCGAAAACGCAGCGCGCGCCCTTGGCGGCGCCGTCCACCGCCTCAGCGAGCGCGAAGCAATTGGCATCGTTCTCGATGCGCACCTTGCGGCCGAGCGCGGCCGCGACATCGCGGTCGAGCGCCTTGCCGACGAGCCAGGTGGCGTTCGAGGTCATCACAAGCCCGGTCTTCGCCGAGATCGCGCCGGGTATGCCCATGCCGACCGGGCCGCTCGCGCCTGTTTTCGCTGCGGTTTCCCCCACGAGGCGAGCGATGGCGCGCACGCAGCCGTCGTAATCGCCATGAGGCGTGGCCGCGCGCTCGCGTGCGATCTCGCGCCCATCTGGCGAGAGGATCGCAACCTCGATCTTGGTGCCGCCGAAATCGACGCCGATGCGCATGAGCACCTTCCTGACCGCTGTTTTCGTTCAGAGCCTGCTTTCTTTCAAGTGAGACATTCCCCCTCTGCCGCCTGATGAAGGTCTTCGGCTCGATCCAGATCCGCTCGTGCTCGCGCAAAGCGGGCGCCCAATCTTCATGGGCGGGCGCGGAAAGGCTGGATTGCGGCTTTCGCGGCAATGAGCGGGTGTGGGATTGATCGCTCCCCCTCATCCACCTACCGCTTCGCGGTGGTGTGTCCTCAATCGATGCAGGCGATGGCGTGGAAGAACGAGCCGCTCACGGTGCCGCGCCGCGAGCCTGCCCTTTGCGGTGCCGTGCCATGGGCATCGGCGACGAGCGCGAAAGCCTCATCGCCTCCGGCATCGACCAGCGTCGAATAGTGGAACTCATGCCCCTTGAGGCGGGTATCCTTGCGCCCGAATGCGGTGTCGGCGAGAAGCCGCGCATCGCGATAGCCGAGATGCATCTTCCTTTGGGCAAAGCTTGTGGCGAGGGACAACAATCCGGCCATGGCATGGCTCGCTCCGCCAGCGTCGATGAGGGTGCGCCCCAGCACCATGTAGCCGCCGCACTCGCCGTGGACCGGACGCGTCCGAGCGAAATCGCGCAAACCTTCGAGGAATGAACTTGCCGACGCGAGGCGGGCGGCGTGCAGCTCGGGGTAGCCGCCGGGCAGCCAGCAGCAATCGCAATCGGCGGGTGGCGGCTCGTCGGCAAGCGGCGAGAACGGCACGATCTTCGCATCCGAAAGGCGCCAGCCCTGGAGCACATGCGGATAGACGAAGGAAAAAGCTGCGTCGCGCGCGAGCGCAATGCGGCGGCCGGGGGGTGGAATGGCGATCGGGGTGCTCTCGGCCGCTCCGCAGACGCGTGAGGTGTCCTCGGCGCGGCGCCGGCTCGCGACGTGCTTCACCCCATCGACATCGACATTCGTCTCGACGAAATCCGCCATTGTGTCGAGCACGGCGTCCAGACCGGAGGTCTCGTTCGCCTGCACAAGTCCGAGATGCCGTTCCGGCAGGTTCACCTTGTCGCTGCGCGGCAAGCTTCCAAGGACCGGGACACCAAGGCGCTCGATCGCCCCGCTCACGAGACGCCGATGGCGCTCGCTGCCGACTTGATTGAGGATGACGCCGCCGAGCTTGATGCGCTCGTCGAAGCTCATCATCCCTTTCGTAATCGCCGCGGCCGTCGTCGATTGGCCTGAGACATCGAGAACGAGGAGCACAGGCCAGCCGCAAAGCGCGGCGATGTCGGCGCTCGATCCGGTTTGACCGGCTTCTCCGGGCACGCCGTCGAAGAGCCCCATCAGCCCTTCGCAAATCACGAGGTCGGCATCGCTCGCGATCTCGGCTGCAAGTGCTCGAAGCAATTTCTGAGGCATCGCCCAGCTGTCGAGATTGACGCTGCCGCGCCCGCAAGCCGCCGCGTGAAACCCGGGATCGATGTAATCGGGGCCGCATTTCGCGCCGGCGACCGCGATGCCGCGACGGGCGAGCGCGCGCATGAGGCCAAGCGTCAGCGTGGTTTTGCCGGCACCGGATCGCGGCGCCGCAACGACGAGGCCGGGGCCGTTCACGCGCGCTCCCGCGGCGCCGATTTGGACGAGGGCTCCGCTTCCGAAGTCACGGCGAAGGGCGCAAGCACCTCGCGCAATTCTACGATCGCACCGATGGCCACGATGGCAGGGGCCACAAGGCCGGCGGACTTCGCTTCCGCGCTCGCGGTCGCAAGTTTGGTCACGATGACACGCTGGCGCTTCGTCGTCGCCTCGCTCACGATGGCGAGCGGCGTGTCGGGGCTCATCCCTCCGGCGATCAGCGCCTTGGCGATCCCCTCGAGGTTGCTCATCGCCATGTAGAGGATGAGCGGTGCGCCCGTTGCGGCGAGCGCCGCGAAATCGGCGCTGGTTTGCGCACCTTCCGCGAGATGGCCGGTCGCGAGAATGAGCGCGTGATTCGTTTCCCGCGCCGTCGCTGGAATGGCTGCGTAAGCGAGGCCGCCGATGCCGGCCGTGACACCCGGCACGATACGAAACTTGACGCCCGCCTTGGCGAGCGCACGCGCTTCCTCCGCGCCGCGCCCAAAGATGAAGGGATCGCCGCCCTTGAGGCGCAGCACTTTCTTGCCGAGTTTGGCGAGCTCGATCAGGCGCAAGCTGATGTCGCGCTGGCTCGCCGAAGGCTTGCCACCGCGCTTGCCCGCGAATTCAAGCGCTACCCTCGGGGCCGCAAGCGAAAGCACCTCGCGCGAGACGAGCGCGTCATAGATGCAGATGTCCGCTTCGCGCAGTGCTTTGAGCGCACCGAGCGTCAAGAGCGCGGGATCGCCCGGTCCCGCGCCGACGAGCCACACACTCCCGTTTTGGAAGGCGGGAAGCTCCGCAAGAATGGGGTCGCCATTCGTCATGGGCCAAACGCTCCGGCCGCAGGTCTTCCCGCGACCCCTCTTCCCGCGACCCCTCTTCCCGCGGTCTCGCTTCCCGCGGGCTCTCTTTCTGCGGCCTCGCGTTCGCGATATGCCTCCCTGCCATGAATCTCGATGGTGTCAACGAGGAAGCGCGCCCACCCGTTCTGCGCCGTGGTTGGACCACAGGGGCTTGTGCGACCGCCGCGGCGCGCGCCGCCTATGAGGCGCTGCTCACCCACACCTTCCCCGACCCCGTCGCGATCACCCTCCCGGGCGGTGAGCGTCCGGAATTCGCGCTCGCGCTCGAGGAGCAGGGCACCGACTTCGCGCGAGCCGGCATCATCAAGGATGCCGGCGATGATCCGGACGTCACGCATGGCGCGCTCATCGTCGCGACGGTGCGGCACGGGGCGCAAGGCGCGGGCGTCGTGTTTCGCGCCGGCGAGGGCGTCGGCATGGTGACCCGCCCGGGCCTTCCGGTCGAACCTGGCGAGCCGGCGATCAACCCGGTGCCGCGCGCGATGATCCGCTCCGCGGTCGCTCAAGCCGCTTCTGTCCTGGGGGCGAGTGGTGACGTTGAGGTCGAGATCTCCATTCCGGGTGGCGAGAAGCTCGCCCTGCGCACATTGAATGGGCGACTTGGAATCATCGGCGGCCTCTCGATCCTCGGCACGACCGGGATCGTCGTGCCTTATTCCTGCGCCGCCTGGATTCACACGATCCATCGCGGCATCGATGTGGCGCGCGCTTGCGGCCTCGATCATGTTGCAGGAGCGACGGGCGCGACCTCCGAAGCAGCGATCCGCGCGCTCCATGGACTCAGCGAGGTGGCGCTCATCGACATGGGCGATTTCGTCGGCGGCATGCTCAAATATTTGCGCCGCCATCTCGTGCCCAAGGTGACCATCGCGGGCGGTTTCGCCAAGATGACGAAGCTCGGCCAGGGCCTCCTCGACCTGCATTCGCGGCGAGGTGCCGTCGATTCGGATTGGCTCGCCGAACGCGTGCTCGAGGCTGGCGGCGACGTGGCGCTCTCCGAGACCATAAAGCGCGCCAACTCCGCCATGGAGGTCCTCGGACTCTGCCGTGCTGCCGGGGTCGACATCGGTCTTGCGGTTGCCGAAGCTGCGTTCGCAACCTCTGCCAAGGCACTCGGCGGCGCGAATATCGCGCTCGAGATCGCGATTTTCGATCGGCAAGGGGCGCTCGTCGCGCGCACGCCGTTCCGCGCAGTTCATTCCTGATCCCTTGTGGCGGCGCCCCGGTAACGTCGCTGGTAATCGGACGCATAAAGCGCGCTCTCGGCAAAGTCGCGCGCGCCGAGCACAGGTCCGACGAGGATCAAGGCCGTGCGCTCCATCGGCTCGTCTGCCGTCAGTGCCGCGATCGTCGACAAGCTGCCCTTGACGATCCGCTCATCAGGCCAAGAGGCGCGCTGCACGATCGCGACTGGGCAGTCCGCGCCATAATGCGGGAGAAGCTCGCCGACCACGCGCTCGAGCGCATGGATGGCGAGATGGATGGCGAGTGTCGCGCCGGTGCGGGCGAAATTCGCGAGCGTCTCGCGCTCCGGCATCGCGGAGGCGCGCCCTGAGACGCGCGTGAGCACCAACGATTGCGCGACCTCAGGCAAAGTGAGCTCGCGCATGAGCGCCGCCGAGGCTGCCGCGAAAGAAGGCACGCCGGGCGTGACGGTGTAGGGGATGGCGAGCGCGTCGAGGCGGCGCAATTGCTCGCCCATGGCGCTCCATACCGAAAGATCGCCCGAATGCAGACGCGCCACATCCTGCCTCGCCTTATGGGCGCGCCGGAATTCGGCCTCGATGCCATCAAGCGTCATCGGGGCGGTATCAAGGATGCGCGCGCCTTTCGGGCAATGCGCCAGGAGCTCTTTCGGCACGAGCGAGCCGGCGTAAAGGCACACAGGGCAGCGCGCCAGAAGATCGCGCCCGCGCAAGGTGATGAGGTCCGGCGCACCAGGCCCCGCGCCGATGAAATGGACCGTCATGACGCGCCTTTCGTCGCAATCGCCGTCGGAACCGCCAAGGCGCAACTCGCTCCGCTCTCAGTGATGCGCGCGAGCACGAGGCGGGAGTCCTCACCAGCGCCCGCGAGCGCGGCGGCTTCCGCAAGCGACGGAAGCCCGATGAGCTCTTGAACGCGTGGCGAACGGGTCGCACAGCGGGGCGCCGCGGCCTCGAGCTCGGCCCGCGGCAAGCACACGAGCTTCGTGCCGAGGATCGCGGCCGCTTCGGCAAGACCTTCCTCGTCGCGTTTCGCCTCGCTCGTGAAGATCACGCTCTCTCGCAACGCGTCGGTTCTTTCAATGGCAAGGTCGGACCGCGACACGAGCGCCAAAGCCTGGCGCACCAGCACGACAATGTTCGCGCTCGCACAACCCTTCCGGCAACCGATGCCGATGGCAAAGCGCAGCCTCATGGCTTCACCGCCGTAAGGCGCATCACGGGCATGGCTGGGCGGAAGCCATGATATGCGCCGAGCGGTTCTGCGACCGCGATCTGGAGCATCACGAGCTCGCCGCCTTGTGTTTCGTGGCGCCTCATGAGCTCGGCCTGCGTCTCGAGCGTGACCGCGTTGGCGACGAGGCGCCCGCCTCGCGGCAAAGCCTCCCAGGCCGCGTCGAGAACGCCGTCTCGGCTCGCGCCGCCGCCGACGAAAACGGCATCCGGGCGCGGCAAGCCGGCAAGCGCCTCGGGTGCCCTGCCCTCGATGACCACGAGATCGGGGACGCCGAGCCTTCCGGCATTGCGCGCGATCCGCGCCGCTCGATCGCTCCTTGTCTCGATGGCGATGGCGCGATTATGCGGATGGCGCAGCATCCATTCGATGCCGATCGATCCCGAACCCGCACCGATGTCCCAAAGCATTTCGGCGCGGCGAGGCGCGAGGGCCGCTATCGTCGCGGCGCGGATGTCGCGTTTGGTGATCTGCCCGTCATGCTCGAACATCCCGTCCGCCAGCCCGGCCGCCAAGGGCACGACCTCGGCGCCAGGCTCGGCCACGACCTCGATCGCGAGTGTGTTCAGCGGATCGATCGGTGACACCGAGAAGGCATCGGCCCGCGTGCTCGTCAGGCGCTCGCGCGGCCCACCCATGGCCTCGCACAGGACGAGGCGCGAGCTGCCCATGCCGCGCGAAATGAGCAGGGCCGCCACTTTCTTCGGTGTCGTCTCGTCCCAGGAGAGAGCGAGGATGCGCGCACCGGGCTGCAAATGCGGGATGATGCGCTCGAGCGCATGCCCATGCAGCGAAAGAAGCGCGCAATCCTGCTGCGCCCAGCCGAGACGCGCCGCCGCGAGGCTGAAGGCCGAGGGCGCCGGCAGACATATTATTTCGTCGGGGTCGATCTTGCGCGTGAGGGTCGAGCCTACGCCGTGGAAGAACGGGTCGCCCGAGGCGAGCACCGCGACAGGACGGCCGCGTCGCGCGAGGATCGCCGCAAGGGCGTCGGTAAGTGGGGAAGGCCAGGCGAGAGCCTCCCCGGTAAATTCGCCTGCGAGCGCAAGATGCCGTTTACCACCCACGACGAGCTCGGCGCCTTGGATGAGGCGCTTCGCGGCGGGCGAGAGAGCTTCGATGCCGTCCTCGCCGATGCCGATGAGAGAGAGCCACGCCTTCATTGCGCTTGCCCGCGAGCACTGGGCGGCGCGCGGCAAAAACCGCTAAGAGAGCTGGCGGGGCAGGCGCTTGGCCGAAACGGCGCCAGCGCCTCTGATCGGAGCACGGGATGGCGATGAGAGTACTCGTCCTCGGCGGGTCGAGCGAAGCCTCCGCGATCGCACGGCTTCTCGCCGAGCGACCTGGAATTGAGGCCACGCTCTCGCTCGCCGGCCGCACGGCGCAACCGGCGAACGCGCCCATCGCGATGCGCATCGGTGGCTTCGGCGGGGTCGACGGCCTCATCGAGTATCTTTCGCGTCATGGCATCGAGGCGGTGATCGATGCGACCCACCCGTTCGCGGCACAAATGTCGCGCAACGTGAAGGAAGCTTGCGCACGCCTTTCGCTGCCGCTCATCGCTCTCACGCGCCCCCCGTGGAAGCCGGTTCTCGGCGATCGATGGATCGATGTCGCGGACGTCGCTGCGGCCGTATCCTCCCTCCGCGAAGCGCCATGCCGCGTGTTCCTCACGCTGGGGCGTCTCTCGCTTCCGGCTTTCGCGGTCGCGCCCTTCCACCACTACCTCATTCGCGCCATCGATCGGCCCGATGGGCTCGAGGCCTTGCCGCGTCACGAGCTGATCCTGGCGCGCCCGCCCTTCGACATCGAGGGGGAGGAACGCCTGATGCACGACAAGCGGATCGATGTGCTGGTAAGCAAGAACAGCGGGGGCGAGGCGAGCTATGCGAAGATCGTGGCGGCGCGCCGGCTTGGCCTGCCGGTCGTGATGATTCGCCGGCCGAAGGCCGCCGGCACACCGACGCTCGATGATCCTGCGCAGGCGTTGGCCTGGATCGAGCGTCACGGTCGCGCTCCCTCGGCGCGCGGGGTGTAGACGAAGGGGCGCGCCCTCCCGCGGCCGGAAATCAAGCGCGTGGCGCTCGAGCCGATGATGACGAGGGTCGCCATGTCGGCGATTGACGGATCGGCCTCCGCCAGGCTGGTGACCGTGATCTTCTCCTCGTGTCGTCCGAGGGCACGCGCGAAGATCACGGGTGTTGCGGGAGGTTTGCGGCCGCGCAAACAGGCGAAGGCGTCGTGAATGCGCCCCGGGCGCGCCTTCGAGGCGGGATTGTAGAGCGCGAGCACGAAATCGCCATCGGCCGCCGCTTGCAGGCGCTTTTCGACCACATCCCAGGATTTGAGGTTGTCGGAAAGCGAGATGGCGCAGAAATCATGACCGAGCGGTGCGCCGATCCGCGCCGCTGCGGCCTGCATCGCCGTGATGCCGGGGATGACCCTCACATCGAGGTCGCGCCATGAGGGATCACCGGTTTCAAGCGCCTCGAAGACGGCAGCCGCCATGGCGAAGACACCGGGATCGCCGCCCGAAACGACTGCGACCTTGCGGCCGGAAGCGGCGAGCGAGAGCGCCTGGCGCGCACGCATCAGCTCCTCGCGGTTGTCGCTCGCGTGCCGGATCTGGTCCGCCCGCTGAGGGACGCGTTGAAGATAAGGCGCATAACCGACGAGGTCGCTCGCCTCGGTGAGCGCTTGCGTCGCCTCGGGCGTGACCCATTCGGCGGCCCCCGGGCCGAGTCCGATCACGCAGAGGCGCCCGTTTCCGGCCTTCATGGCCGCCTTCCCTCGCCAGGCACGAGGATCAGGGCGAAATAAGGGGCCGCATCATCTTTCTTCTCCGCAAGCGGCAAAACGCGCTCTTCGGCCGTGGTGCCGCGCTCGACATAGATGGCGCGCTCGGCGAGGCCGGCCTCGATGAGGACTTCGCGCACTTTCCGCAGGTTGCGGCCGAGCTTCATCACCACGGCCGCATCTGTCGCGATGAGGCGACGCGCGAGTTCGTCGCGCGGCAAGGTTCCGGGAATGACAGTGAGCACATCGTCTCCCCAGCTCATCGGGGCCTGCGCTGCCGTCCAGCACCCGGACATCCCTGTGATGCCGGCGCAGACCGAGACCGCGAAACGGTCCTTCAGCCGCGCCTGGATGTGCATGAAGGAGCCGTAAAAGAGAGGATCGCCTTCGCAAATGAGCGCGACGTCGCGTCCCGCCGAAAGATGCGCTGCGATTTCGCGGGCCGCCTTGTCATAGAACGGCCGAAGCTCGCAAGAATAGGCCGGCTCGTCGAAGGGAATCTCGGTCGTGACCGGAAAGGCAAGCTCGAGCTCGGCGACACCCGGCTTGATCCAGGAAGAGGCGATGCGGCGCGCATTCGAAGGTCGACCCTTCTTCGCGAAATACGCCACGACCTGCGATTCGCCGATGAGGCGAACCGCCTTGAGCGTCAAGAGCTCGGGGTCGCCGGGGCCGAGCCCGACGCCGTGAAGCCGGCCAAAGCCATATGCGGCAACGGAAGCGGATTCGCTCATTCGGTTTCGCTCGCAAGCGCGTTTATGGCCGCTGCCGCAAGCGCACTGCCGCCGCGCCTTCCGCGCACCACGAGATAGGGCAAGCGGCCATCCTCGATCAGCGCCTCTTTCGACTCGGCCGCGCCGACGAAGCCGACCGGCATGCCAATCACGGCAGCGGGCCGAGGCGCGCCTTCGTCGAGCATTTCGAGGAGGCGAAAGAGGGCGGTCGGCGCGTTTCCGATGGCGACAAGCGCTCCCGCGAGGCGGTCGCACCAAAGCTCCATCGCGGCAGCGGTTCGTGTCGTCCCAAGACGCGCCGCGAGATCGGGGATGGTCGGATGGTCGAGCGTGCAGACGACATCATTCGCCTTCGGCAACCTGGAGCGCGTCACGCCATTCGCGACCATCTTCGAATCGCAAAGTATGGGCGCACCGGCCACGAGCGCCGCGCGGGCCGCCGCGACCGCGCCGGGTGCGAAGGCGAAATCCTTCGTGCTCTCGACGAGGCCGCAGGCATGAATCAACCGCACTGCGACCTTCTCCTCATCGGCCGAGAAGCGACGAAGATCGGCTTCCGCGCGAATGATGGCGAAAGAGCGCCGGTATATTTCCGCGCCATCGCGGATGTAGGAGAACCGCTGGTTCATGGAAGATTTTGAAATGCTCCCCTTATGTCCTGCTTTCCGCGTGAAATTTTTTTTCGAGCTGCTCGAGGATGATCTTCGCTTCCTGCACAGTGAGGCCCTCGCGCAAAGGCGGGTCGCCCGCGACCCCATCGATCACGAGGTCGTAGCGGCCCTCGCGACCGACCAAGGTCGCTTTCGTCACGGCGCTTCTCGCGCAGCCTTTGGCGCAGCCGGAAATATGGATCCCGATGACACGTCCGGGACTGCTGAGACGCAGCCCTAGCGCCACGGGACCGAGCAGGAGCGCATCCTCGCGTGGCGAGACCGTTCCTCTGACGCAAGCGGGTTTCCCCGGGCAGGCCGCGATATTGAGCCGCGCATCGGGCAGGCGGGTGATGAAACCTGAAGCTTCGAGCTCGAATTTCGTATCCAGGGCTTTGATCGCGGACTTGTTCGCGACGAAAATGACGCGCCATGGCGTGAGACGAACTTCCCCGTCGAAGGCTTCGGTGTGGCTTGCGAGATCATCGAGCTGACCGGCGGTCATTTGGCCGAAGGGCACCGCCAAGCCGCAGTATGCGGGGTCGTTTTCGCCGCCCAAAATCACGCCGATGGGCTGAGCTGGTTCCCGCAAGAGGGGCGATGATGCGCCTTCGGCCATCTCGGGGTAACGCGAGAGCCGCGACCCGAGGCCTGCGCTTCGCAAGAAGGTCTCCGTCTCGACGCGCTTCAGAAGATCGGCCATGCGGCGCGGCGCATCCTCGCTTGTGCCGCGCAATTCGAGAAAGGCCAGCGCCAGGGGGACCGCGATCTGGGGCACGGAAGCAGGCGTGCAAGCACCGATCGGCTTCGCCTGCCCTTCGTGTCCGCCGAGCGCAACCATGAAGGAAATGTCGGTCGAGTCGCGGCGCGCCTTGAATCGGATATCGGCCGCGACATGTTCGAGCCCGAAATCCCCCCCATCCTCGACCGTAAAGCAGAATTTCGCCGGCAAGGCGCGAAGCGAGCCTTCGCTCGCGAGCCTTTCGCGCAAGGCCCGCACGATCGGCCGCACATCGCAAATCGCTTTCGGATCGAGGCCCGAGAGCGGGGACATCATCACGTCCCGGAGCGATTCGGGCTCATGGGGCGAAGCGACACCGTCGAAACTCGACAGCGCTTCGACGAGGCCAGGCATCGTCGCCTCGCTCAAGCCGCGCAACTGCAGATTGCCACGACGCGTCAGGTCGACGAGGCCGTTGCCGAAGCGCCTCGCGCAAAACGCAATAGCGTGCAAAAGAGCGGGCGGGACGCTATCGGCCGGAAGGTTCAAGCGCACGAGGAGCCCGTCGCCGCTCGGCATCGGCCGCGCCACGCTGGGGCACCAGCCTCGGCGCAATGCGGCAGGCGCGCTCATGAGCGCTCAGCTTTCTTCGCGGCGTTTGCGAGGCGAGCCGGTTTTGGCGCCGATCTGGCCGCGGCTCGCGCCCGCTCCGGGGAAAGCGCCTCGTCGGCATGGCTCTCCATCATCTCGGCGAGAATTCGGGCCGAGGAATTGCGCCTCGACGCCCAGAAGCCGCGACGCGCCGCCTCGGCGAAACGCGACGCGATGGCGCGCGCTGCTTCAGGATTTGCCCGAAGCAGGAAGTCGCGCACCTTTTCGTCGCCGCAGGTCGCGTCATACACAAGGTCGAATTGCCGGCTCGTCACCGCCGCCGTCATGACTGCGAACGCGAAAAGATTGTCGACTGTCTCGGCAATCTCGGCGGCGCCGCGATAGCCGTGTCGCATCTGGCCTGCGATCCAGCGCGGGTTCGTGGCGCGCCCGCGCACCACGCGCGCCATCTCTTCGGCGAGCGTGCGCACCACGCTGCGGCCCGCGCGCGAGGTATCGGCGTGATAAAGCGCGGGATCGGCGCCGAGTGCGAAAGCGGCGGCTGAAAAACCACCCTCATGCTCGGAGAAGGCATCGGAATCGAGCACGTCCTGACCTTCCATGTCCTGCACATGCACGAAGGCGTCGGCCTTCTTGACGCGCGCCCGAAAGGCACTCGCGGCCGCGATGCCGCCCGCCGCGGCGCCGGTGCCGTAAGCATGGGATGTCGCGCAAAGATAAGCTTCGCCGAGCTCCTCGCGCGACAAGGAAGCGTTCTCGGCAAGGCGGCGCGCAAGGCCAATGCCGTAGCCGCCAGGTGCCGCGCCGAAGACCCGCGCCACCTCCGGCGCGTCGGGCGGCGTTTCGCCAAGTGCCGCCGCGAGCGGATTATCGCCCTCGTCCTCGTCGAGCTTCGCGATGGCTCGAACCGCCTCGTCGAAGAGCGCGATCTGTGTCGGAAACACATCACGGAAAAGACCCGAGATGCGCAAGGTCACATCCACTCGCGGTCGGCCGAGCTTCGCCAGCGGCAGGATCTCGAAGCCGCAAACCCGCGTCGAGGCAGGGTCCCAAAGCGGACGCACACCGAGGAGCGCAAAGGCCTGGGCCAGGTCGTCGCCCCCCGTGCGCATCGTGGCCGATCCCCAAAGATCGATGATGACGCGGCGCGGCCATTCGCCATGATCTTGCGCATGGCGCGCCATCACCTCGCTTGCCGTGCGGCTGCCGATCTCCCAGGCGGTGCGCGTCGGCACGGCACGCGGGTCGATGGTGAAGAGGTTGCGCCCGGTCGGCAAGACGTCGAGACGCCCGCGCGAGGGAGCACCGGCGGGGCCGGGCTCGACGAAGCGTCCGTCGAGCGCGCGCAAGAGGCCGGCGATCTCGCAAGGCATATTCTCGGCGAAGACATGGAGCCCATCGCCGATGCGCATCTCCTTGAGGTCGCAGAGCCAGGCGTCGAGCTTGCCGAGCGCCTCCATCGGATCGCCGGTTTCCGAAAGGCCGAGCTCTTCGGAGAGGCCGGTCTCAGCCGCTTTGGCGAGGATTGCTTGCGACAGAAGCTTGGCGCGCCTGCGATCGAGCGATTGGGCGTTTGCGTATTCGTCGAAGAGCGCTTCGAGCTCGGCCGTACCGGCGTGGGTTCCCGCTTCGATGAGGCGGGGCGTCATGTGACCGATGGTGATCGCTCCGATGCGGCGCTTGGCTTGCGCCGCCTCACCCGGATTGTTGACGATGAACGGATAGACCACCGGCATGGGGCCGAGCACGATCTCGGGCGCGCAATCTTGCGAGAGCGCGACGGATTTGCCCGGCAGCCATTCGAGCGTGCCATGCGTGCCGCAGTGGATCATGGCCTCGATCCGCCAGACCTCGCGCAGCCAAAGGTAAAAGGCGAGATAGGCATGGCGCGGCGGCAAATTCACGTCATGGTAATCGGATTTGCGGCTCGAGATGCGTCCACGGTCCGGTTGCAGCGCGATCACGAGCGCGCCGCAACGGACGATCGGGAAGCGGAAGGCTCCGTCGCGCAGCGAAGGGTCGTCCTCTGGGCGCCCGAAGGCCGAGAGCACCCCAGCAGCAAAGCCGGCCGGAAGATCCGCAAAGAAGCGCCGATAATCGGCAAGCGAAAGCACTGCCTCGTCGCGATCGGTTGCGCATTTCGAGCCGGCAGGGTGAAGCGCTTCCTTCGTCTCGGGCCGTGACCGGGTCAGGGCCGTCATGAGCTGCGCGGGCTCGGGCATCGGCCCGACACGATAGCCTGCGTCGCGCAATCCGTTTACGATCGCGGCCACGCTTTGAGGCGTGTCGAGCCCGACCGCATAACCTGAGCGTCCAGCCTTTCCCGGATAATCGGAGAGAACGCAGGCAAGGCGCCGCTCGCCGGGCGAAAGGCGCCGAAGCCGCGTCCAGGCGAAAGCGAGATCGGCAACATGCGTCACGCGCGACGCTTCCGGCTGATGCGCGAGATGCGTGAATTCCAGCGCCTCGTGACTTTTCGCCTCGCCCTTGAAGGAAAGCACACCGCCCAAAATCCGTCCGTCGATCTCCGGCAAGACGACGTTCATCGCGAGATCGGCAGCGCTGAGGCCACGCTGCCCGCTTTGCCACTGCGCGACACTCGAGCCGCTCAACACCGCCTGGATCACCGGACAATCGGCGCTGTCGAGCACGCTTCCCGCCTCGAGCCGAGCCGAGAAGGCAGTGGTATTCAAGATGATTTCGGGCTTCTGTTCGGCGAGGAAATCGGCGAGCGGCGCTGCGGCCTCCTTGTCCTTGAGGCTCGTGACATAGGCCGAAGTGACGCGAAGGCCACGCACGGCGAGCGCGTCGGCAAGCGCCGTGATCGCAAGCGTGTCGGCGGCAAGATAGGCCGAACGGTAAAGGAGAATGAGCGCGTGCGGCGCAACGCTTGCGCTCGAGCGCGCAACGCTCGGATCTTCTCTTCTCGGGGGTCCTCCGCGGCATCCGCCTTCGAAAAAGCCGAAGGCCGGGACGGCGCGCGGCTCGCGCCAATTGATCGGTCGACCCGAACGTTGGGTGATGAAAGCCAAGAGCTCGCGCAGGTTCTCAGAACCGCCGTTTTGGAGATAGGCGAAAATTCGCGCAAGTTCGGCCGGCGGCAAAGTCGAGGCCGCCTCGAGCCGCGCATCGGCGCGGCCGTCCCCCGGCACGATCGCGAGCAGGAAGCCGTGGGTCTTTGCGGCGCGCGCCAACTCCTCGACGCCGTAGCGCCAATATTCGAGCCCGCCGAGAAGGCGCACGAGCACGAACCGTGCATGCGCGATCACGCGTTCGACATAGCGGTCGACCGAGAAGGGATGGCGCAGCGCCGAGAGGTTGGCGAGGCGAAGGCTCGGGAATTTTTCCTTGTCGGCTTCCCAGGCGTTTGCGACGGCTGCAAGGTCGCTGTCCGAGAAGGAGAGGAACACCGTTTCGGCAGGTGTCTGCGCAAGCTCGATCGCCTCGACCGTTTCATCGAGGGATCGCGTCTCGCTGCGCAGGAGATGCATGGCGCTTCACGGGCCCTATGCGGTGATGGCCGCTGTCACGGCTGCCCGATCGATGCCTTTCTCGCCGATCACAACGAGTCGGCCACGCCTTGCCTCTCCCTGTGCCCAGGGACGGTCGAATTGCTGGCGGAAGCGTTGACCCACGCCCTGCACCAGAAGTCGCATCGGCTTGCCGGTCACTTCGAGAAAGCCCTTCACGCGCAGCACGTCATGGGCGCTCGCGAGCGCGGCGAGCTTCGCGACAAAGGAGGTTGGATCGTCGATCGCGGGCAGGTCCACGACGAAGCTGTCGAAATCGTCGTGGTCATGCTCCTCCTCGGCATCGTGGTGGGAAGGGCGAGATTCAAGATCGTCCTCGGCGGCGGCTGCGAGCCCGAGGAGGATGGCGGGCTCGACGCGTCCCTCACGGGTCTCGACGACTTTCACTGCGCGCGGCACGGCGGCCGCGATGTCGCCATGTACGCGCGAAAGGCTTTCGCGATCGAGAAGGTCGGTCTTGTTGAGGATGATGAGATCGGCGCACAGAAGCTGATCCTCGTAGACCTCTTCCAACGGGTTGTCGTGCTCGAGCGACGGGTCGGCGGCACGCTGGCGCGCGAGTTTTTCCGGGTCGTCGGCAAAACGGCCGGCCGCGACCGCCGCCGCATCTGCAACCGCCACGACGCCGTCGACCGTGACCCTGGCGCGGATCGGTGGCCAATCGAACGCTTTCAGCAGCGGCTTCGGCAAGGCAAGGCCGGAGGTTTCCACGATGATGTGGTCCGGCGCCTCGTCGCGGCCGAGTAGAGCCTCGATCGCCGGGATGAAATCATCCGCCACCGTGCAACACAGGCACCCATTGGCAAGCTCGACGATGTTCTCCTCGCGACAACTCTCAATGCCGCAAGAGCGCAGGATCTCGCCATCGACCCCGACGTCGCCGAACTCGTTGATGATGAGCGCGAGGCGCCGCCCATCGGCTCGCTCGAGCACATGGCGAATGAGCGTCGTCTTGCCGGCGCCGAGGAAGCCGGTGACGATAGTGATCGGAGTCTTCTCGCGAAGCGGGGAACTCATGGGCGTCGTCATTCGGCGGCCTCCGGAAGATCGGGTGTGGGATGGGATGCGAGCGGTGGGATGCGAGCCACGACACCCTTCTTCAGGGCAGACGGGCGTTGCCGCCACGGAATGAGCCCGTCGGGCGTAGCCGCGTAAAGCTTGGCGGCGTCGAGTATGACTTCGGCTGAGGCCTCATCGGGCGCAAAATCGCCGTAGATATAGGTCCATTTGCCGGGTCCCGAGAAGCCAATCGTGCAAGGGCGCTTGCAAACGCTTAAGCACTCGACCGGGATGAGCTCGACGGGTGCGCCGCGCCGCGTCGCGGCCTGCCGCAACATCCGATAAAGCCGTGCGCCCGGCCTCTCGGGCGCATCCTCAGGGTCGCCGGCATTTCGGCAAGTGACGCAGATGTGAATTGACGTTGGTCGATCCGGCATGATGCTCCCGGGGCTCGGCGTCCTTGGGGTGCATCGGCCGGTCTCGTGAAGAGCCCAGCGTCCGGTTGAGCCGAGCATCGGCGCCGAACCGCCACCGGGGCGCCCCGCCCGGCGGCATGCTGCTCGCGATGGCAGGTCTCCTGGCTTGCGGATCACCGCCTCTCGCGGCCTTCCCGGCCACCAGCCTCGGCCGGTTTCCAGTGGCGTCGTCGCGAGAGGCTCACCGCTTACAGTTGCGGGGGCAGCTGCGGCATTGGCTCGACGTCCGGACTTGCCCGGAGCGCCTGGTCGCACCGCATTCCCTTTTCACCCCCCTTTCGAGGGGACCATCGCTGAAGCTAGATAGAAGCGCGGCATGGTGGGTGTCAATCTCGTCGGGGCATCCCACATGAGCGTCTGTCTATACGCTGCGGGCGATCCTCGCAAAGCCCGCCATGGGCGAACGGACATTCGCGCGAGGCGAACAAGGAGGCAGTGATGAAAGCTGAAATGATTGGCGGCACGGCCGAGCACCCGATCACGGTTCGCCCTGGGAAGGGGCGTGCCAAGGTGAGCTGGAAAGGCGCCACCATCGTCGATTCGGCAAGGGTGCTCGATCTCGAGGAGGCCCATCATCCCAAGGTGAAGTATTTTCCCCGCCAGGATGCCGATATGAGCCTTCTGCGGCGCACGTCGCACACCAGCCATTGCCCTTATAAGGGAGACGCGAGCTATTTCTCCCTCGTGGTCGACGGCCAGGTTTCCGAGAACGCGGTGTGGACCTATGAGAACCCCTTGCCCGGCGTCGCCGCCATCAAGGACCACCTCGCCTTTTATCCCAAGCGCGTCGACCGCATCGAGGAAGCGGATTGATATCAGGCGTGATGTTTCGCGGTTTCCAGGCACGCCCCTCAAGGGCGTGCAATTGCGACCAAGTTTCCTCGCGGCGATGCGCCTGCGCGAGTTTTCTCTCTCCCCGGCGAGACAATCGCGCCGGGAAGCGGGGCGATTGCGTCGACCTGTGCACGACCAGAGATCGCGCTCGGCGTGGGGGCGCGCTACTCCTTCGGCTTGAAATCCTTGAGCTTCGCGAAGACGCTGTCGGGGTCGATCTTTTCTTCTTCCGGCTTCGGCGCCGATGGTGCGAAGGTCGGCAATTTTTCGGCTGGCTCGGCAGGCTTCGTGCGCGCGGCGGTGACTTCGGCCGGCAGCAAGGTCGCACCCGTATCCTGGACGACCGCCGGCTTATCCTTGGCGGCGCGCGCCACCTCCATGTCGAGGTCGATCTGCGAGCAAAGGCCTAGCGTCACCGGGTCGAGCGGCTGAAGGCTCGCCGAGTTCCAATGGGTACGCTCGCGCACCGCCTCGATCGTCGATTTCGTGGTGCCGACGAGGCGCGAGATCTGCGCGTCCTTCAGCTCGGCATGGTTGCGCAAGAGCCAGAGAATGGCGTTCGGCCGATCCTGCCGACGCGACAAGGGCGTGTAGCGCGGGCCCTTGGTCTTGCGTTTTACCTCGGGCAGATGGACCTTCCCTTGCGCCATCTTGAGGCTGTGGCCCGGGTCCTTCTCGGCGCGCTCGATCTCCTCGCGCGTGAGCTGTCCCGTGAGGACCGGATCGAGGCCTTTGATGCCGGCGGCAACTTCGCCATCGGCGATGCTTTTCACTTCCAGCGGATGCAAATGGCAAAATTCAGCGATTTGCTCGAAGCTGAGCGAAGTATTGTCGACCAGCCATACGGCGGTCGCCTTCGGCATCAACAACAGGGCCACGGAGAGAACCTCCTCTTTTGGCGGATCGAGCTGATCCACGGCACAAAAACCTTGGGCTCCGGCTCGGCGCGCTGGCCGGAGCATCCTTCGCAATTACATACGGAGGGAATAGGTCAGGATATAGGCGCTTCGCGGGGGGATAGCAATGCGGTTTTGCGGTCGCGACGTCGGCAAAGAGGCTGCCTCGAACGTCGAGATCGAGTAGGTCATTCCGGGAGCCCTCGGCAAAGGTGACGTGATGACTTCCCCTCTTGCGCGCGCCAAGTCGTTTTGCACCCGTTTCGGCCTCGAACTGCCCATTCTGCTCGCGCCGATGGCGGGAGCTTGCCCATCCTCTCTTTCGGTCGCGGTCGCGAATGCGGGCGGGCTCGGCGCTTGCGGCGCCCTCCTGATGCGGCGCGACGCGATCCTCGACTGGGTGAAGGAGATGCGTTCGGGCAGCAATGGCGTCTTCCAGCTCAATCTGTGGGTACCGGACCCGCCGCCTCGACGCGACGCCGCCCAGGAGGCGCGGGTGCGGGCATTCCTCGCAAGCTGGGGTCCACAAGTATCCGAGGAGGCCGGCAATTCGGCCCCGCCGGATTTCGCGAGCCAGTGTGAGGCCCTGCTCGAGGCCGGGCCGCCGATCGTGTCCTCGGTCATGGGGCTTTACCCGCCCGAGTTCGTCGAAAAACTGAAGGCGCGAAGGATCGCCTGGTTCGCCAATGTCTCCACGGTCGCAGAGGCGTTGGCGGCCGAGGCTGCGGGAGCGGACGTGATCGTTGCACAAGGCATGGAGGCCGGCGGGCATCGCGGCACGTTCCAGGCTGCGGAAGCCGAGCGGCGCCTCGTCGGACTTTTCGCGCTTCTCCCGGCGATTGCGGATGCGGTGCGTGTGCCGGTCGTCGCGACGGGCGGGATCGCGGACGGGCGCGGCGTCGCGGCCGCGCTCTCGCTCGGCGCGAGCGCCGCGCAGATCGGAACGGGTTTCCTGCGCTGCCCGGAAGCCAAGACCCATAAGGTCTGGGCCGACGCGCTCGCCGAAACGCGACCCGAGGACACGATGCTTTCGCGGGCGTTCAGCGGTCGCCTGGGACGCAGCATCGCGACGAATTATGTGCTGGCGGCGACGGCGCCCGAGGCGCCGCTTCCGGCGCCCTACCCGGTGCAACGCGGGCTCACCGCCGCGATGCGTGAGGCCGGGCAGAAGGCGAATGACCTGCATCGCATGCAGGCCTTGGCCGGGCAATCCGCCAAGCTCGCGCGGGCGGAGCCGGCGGCCGACGTGATCGAACGCATCTGGGAAGAGGCGCGGACGATCCTCGCGTAAAGCCGCTCAAACGAGAAAGCGCCCACGCGTCATGCGCCGTTCAGCATGAAATCCACGTGCACGCCGTCATAGGGGAATTCGATCCGGCCGTCCCTCGACTTTCGAGCACGCCGGCATCGAGCAGGGAGTGCACGTCGCCATGAACGGCCTTCACGTCCCGCCCCACCCTTCGCGCGACTTCGCGAATGGGCATCGGGCCTTGTCCCGTCATGCTTTTCAAAATTTCCCAGCGCTTGGGCGAGAGCACTTTCCATAAGAGCTCGATGCTCGCAAAACTGATGTGGTCGCCGAGCTTCTTACCCTTGAAGCCGCAATGGCTCGATGGGTAATGTCCTCCTGTGAGGCAACGGAAAGCGTTACGGTTCTCAAACGCGCCGTCATTGCTCTGCTCCCACCATGGTTAGTTTTTCTTCTAGACTGTGCGTTGCAGCCGCGTGCGCGAGGGATCGTCACCCGCAGGGCTCAGATCCGCGATGCGGGGTTGAGTGAGCGAAGCGAATAGAGCCCGGTCGGGACGCGCCGGGATTGGAACGCTTACAGCGGTGAAGGGAAGTTAGGTTGCGGGTACCAGTTTCGGCGGAATGAATTGTTGGATGCGAGAGCGAAGACTTGCCCACCTTTGTACCTTACAAGTTCAAGTAACTTGCTACAGGGGCATGCTTGAGTCATCATGGAGTTAAGGAAGCATGCCATGGGGAGGCAATAATGAGCGTCAAGCTTGCGCTATTCGTTGGAGCGACGGTCATAGCGATCGTGGGGGGGGTGTGCGAGCACGCAACTGAATCATAATACGCTCGAGTTGGCTTCCACGGTTGGAGATCTTCAAACTAAGCAAGTTCTCTACAATCTGAGCATCTTTTACGACAATCCCTACGCGTTGCCAGCGCATGTTGATATTGGGATTGGGACAGCGTCGACAAACAATTCGATCACCCCATCGATTGGGGGTCCGTTTTCGACCGCCACGACCGCGGTGAATCAATTCAACCGAACCTTATCTGCCATGCCTAGCACGATGGCACAGCGGCAAGTGACAGACGGTAATGCTTCCGTGGCAGGTTCGCTGACTGCGACCGATTCTTGGCAGCAAAGTTGGACCTACTCGCCCGTAACGAGCAGCGATGAATTGCGCAGGCTCCGCGCGCTTTATCAATATGCGTGGGGCAATATCGGGCCAGGAGATTTTATAGAAGCCTATCCGCTTGTCCAAAAGGCACAGAACATCAATTTTGACGCAGTCGCAAGCACTCCTGCAAACTTGTACTGTCCAAATGTGGGTTTCACCAGTCCCGCACCTGATAAAGACTTGATGACCCAACTTACCAATGCAAGAAACACTTTCAGTTCGGCCCTGACCAATTCCAAGAAGTTCAATGAGGCAGCAAATAAGCTCGAGCTTGCCGCGAAGGCGGCGGCGGCCGAGGCCAAAAAGAATCCGGGGGACCCGAATAAAAAAGCGGACGCTGATAAGGCCGAACAGGACGCGGCCAACGCAAGGGTCTTGGCAAAGGGAGCAGCTGCGGCATTAGACACGGCCGACAAGTCGTTGAGCACTGCTCTCGCCGCGTACAACAGCGCCAGAGTAACAGCATGCAAGCAGGTGGATATGCAAATCCACGTGCCGGATGAACGGTTTCTGCAACCGCCCTCCTGTGTCGTTTGCTGGGGCGAAGGGAACGACAAATATAGGCTATTTCGGAAAGGGGATCGGGCGCGCTTGAGCCTTAATCCGAGACTCAGAAGTTTGCATGGGGGGTGGCTTCTTACAGAAAGAGACAGCTTACCGGAGGATGCTTTGTCGCTTGGGCATTTTGGAGCGCATGACTTGTATGTGAGCGCTAAGGATGTCGGCCGGCTCTCCGATTTTACGTTGTTTGTAATTACGGCCACGGAAGAAAGCACAGCGGCTGCTGCATCAGCAGGTGGCGGTCCAAGCGCGAGCAAAGGCGGCCCACCAACAAACAAGGGGGCACTGTATACTATTCCGGGACCGCCCGCGGGAGGGCCTTCTATTCTTATAAATCCGCTGGGACCCGCTGGAACCGTTCTTCCGCAATGACGGATCTGGTTTGCAGCAACAGTCGCGCAGAAGTGAGAGGCTTTGAGGGCGCGGGCGACCACCGAAGAACTCGTCGCCGGCTCAACTGGCACCGAGAGCGAAATCGGTTCGCGCTACTCGATCAGCGACATCAACTCTCTCAAGTCTGGGAGATGCGGAATACCGCGTGCGGGGGAGGGAGGGGGGCAACCGGGAACCAGTTCTGATATCAGAGACCTTTCAGGAGGGGCAAATCCCGAAGCAACGGCAGAGGAATTGTTCGAAAAATTAGCGCAGGGTGGTCAGGTGATACAGAATCCATCATTCCAGGGGACGTTAGTGAGCATCCCTGGTGATGGTGTCATCGGACTTCGTCCCCAGTCAAAAAGCGGCGGTCCTGCCATTGACATAAACGTGCCTGGGATAGACGTAAAAAATACACTTTAACTAACGGCGATCATAGCAGACGCTTAGAAGGGAACCCAATATAGGTGATGTTGTCTGGTTTTAACCGGGCTGGGTAATTCAGGGAACCGGCCAACCGTCATCACCGATCAGTTCGGTAACCTTCAGACCGCTTTCCCTAACGTACTCACCCTTTGAAAGGCAATTCAGCCGATGTTTGCTGCTGCTCTTTCTTGGGAGTGACGATGTTCGCACGTGTGTTATGGCCCGCTAGCTTTCGTGAGATTGACTCGGAAGCGCTCACGTATGCGTCAAACTTCTGGATGGTGCCTTTCAGAGAAGGTTAATTTCGTCGAGCGTTGTATGGATACAAACGGCTGGATGACGTTCCCAGACTAGGCGTTCTAAGCGCCGGATAAGACCAGCACGACATTAGGTAGTTATCCAGCCGCAAGCGGCCTCGTGAACAAGCGCCCTCGGCCCTCGAGCGGCGCCGCATATCCGGCAAGGCGCAGCATGTGCCAGGCGAGCGCGTGATTGCTCGAGGTGACCGGCTTGCCGAGCTTCGCCTCGACCTCCTCGACGATGCGCGCGACGCGCAGGCTCGTGCAGGAAACGAAGACGCCATCGCAAGCATCGGCACTTCCAAGCTCGATGATGGCGTCGGCGATGGAATGCGCCGCGATCCGCGCCACCACGTTGTCGTCGTCCTGGTTGAAGGATCCCATCACCGGGATCTCCATGCCGCGCGCCTGGAAAGCGGCGCGCAGGCTCTCATTGATGCGCCTCACATAAGGTGTCAGCAGCGCGATGCGCCTGACGCCGAGCGCCCCGAGCGCCGCGCGCGCCGCGGTGACCGGGTCGGTCACGCGCATGCCCGCGCGGGCCTCGCGCACGCGTTCGGCGACCTTCTGCTCGCCGATGACGAGGGCGCCAGAGGTGCACGCAAAGCCGATGACGCCGAACTCGACGGCCGCCGGAAGCAGGTTGACGGTCGGCACCAAGCGCGCCTCCATCTCGGCGAGCGTCTCGGGCGTGATCGTCGCGTCGTTGTGGAGCCTTGCCCCATAAAGTGCGACGCCGCTCTCCGGAAGTAGAAAGCGAAACTCGTCCTCGATCGTCTGATCGGTCTCGAGCACCAGAAGGCCGAGCGCGGCCTTCGTGCCGATGCCGCCATCCGTCGCGAATTCCATGTTCTCTCGATCGACGATCAAACCGTCGCGAACCGCGGCGCTCTTGCGCTCCAAAATCTCCTGATCCATCGCCTCGCTCCTCTCGTCCGGTGAAGCAGCGGCTTCGGCTGACGACCGGATGACACGTCGCCATGTCTTTCGTTTGGCAGCGTCTTCTTCGGCACCTCGCCGTCCACTTGGCCCGATGATTTGAGTCTTCCTCTTGTGGCGGCAAATCTGCCGACTTATGGTCCGTCACGCAACTTTTTTGGAGCATGAAAGATGAGCATTCGCAGGATCGGGGCCGGGGCCAGGATGAGCCAGGCGGTCATTCACGGCAATACGGCCTATCTTGCGGGCTGCGTTGCACGCGAGCCCGACAGCAAGGATGTCGCCGCGCAGACGAAGGACATCCTCGAGCAGATCGATGCGACGCTCGCCCAGGCCGGAACCGATAAATCGAAGCTCCTCTCCGCCACGATCTGGCTTTCTGACATTTCGACCTTCGACCAGATGAACAAGGTCTGGGACGGCTGGGTCTCGCAAGGCAACACGCCGGCGCGCGCCACGGTCGAAGCGAAGCTCGCCGCGCCACGCTTCAAGGTCGAGATCGGCGTGACCGCGGCGGTCTGACAACGCTCGGGGCGCCAAATTCCGGGCAACGGGGAGGAAAAGCGATGCGCGCCGTCGTCTTGGGAGCAGGCGTGATCGGGGTGACGACCGCCTATGAGCTGGCGCGGGACGGGCACGAGGTCACCGTCATCGATCGGCTCGCCGAGCCGGCATCGGAGACGAGCTTCGCCAATGCGGGTTTGATTGCCCCCGGTCACGCCTACACCTGGTCCTCGCCGCGCGCACCGGGCATCCTCTGGCGTTCGCTCTTCGACAAGAGCCAGGCTTTGCGTTTCAAGCCCAGCCTCGACCCGCGCCTCTGGGACTGGACGTTAAAATTTCTGCGCAATTGCACGGCCGAGCGGGCGCGCATCAACACGAAGCGCAAGGTCCGGCTGTGCATCTACTCGCAAGGCGAGCTGCAACGCATCAGCGCCGAAAGCGCCGTTCCTTATCACGAGCTGCGTGGTGGGCTCCTCTACCTTTACCGCTCGCCGCAATCATTCGAGCGCGGTGCCTCACACACGAGGATTCTTTCCGAGGAAGGGCTCGAGTTGCGCACCGTCGATCGTGACGAGATGGCGCGCATCGATCCGGCGCTCGAGCCGGTGAAGGAGCAATTCGCGGGCGCCGTCTTTGCGCCGAGCGACGGCAGCGGCGATGCGCGCGTCTTCACCTTGAACCTCGCCCGCTACTGCAGCGAGCGGCTCGGCGTCACCTTTCGGTTCGGAACCGAGGTGACGGGGTTTCAGACCTCGGGCGACCGCGTCAGCGGTGTCACGACGAAAAACGGGGTCGTCTCGGGCGATGAGTTCATTATGTCGCTCGGCGTTTTCAGCCCGTTTCTCGCCACGAAGCTCGGCGCCTCTTTGCCGATCTATCCGATCAAGGGCTACTCGGTGACCTTGCCGCTCGATGGGCACAACAACCCGCCGACGATCGGCGGGGTCGATGAAGATAACCTCGTGGCCTATGCGCGCTTCGGCGACCGCATTCGCGCGACCGCGACGGCGGAATTCGCAGGCTACGACAAATCCCATAAGCCCGCCGACTTCACCTATATGCTCGGCGTGATGCGCAAGCTCTTTCCCAACGGCGCGAATTACGACAGGCCGAGCTATTGGGCAGGCTTGCGCCCGATGACACCCGAGGGCACGCCGATCTTCGGACGTGGCCGGTACCGCAACGTCATGTTCAACACCGGTCACGGCCATATGGGCTGGACGATGTCGGCGGGATCCGCCCGCATCACAGCCGATCTGATAGCCGGGCGAAAGCCGGCAATCGACATTACGGGCATGACACTTGCCGCATGAGCTGCTGAGCTGAAAGTGAGCCTCGGCGATGCTGAAGCTCCGATGGCGAACGAAAGGACAGGTGATGGCGATCGAAGCTTTGGTGCGCCGCCTGGTGATGGCCGTTGTTCTCGGATTTGCGGGCACAAGCGCCATGGTCGGCGACGCGCGCGCCGGCCATGACGAGCTCACGATCGGCATCTCGCAATTTCCTTCGAGCCTCCACCCCTACATCGAGGCCGAGGACGTGAAGCTTTACGTTTTGGGTTTCGTCACCCCGCGCGTGACGGGATATGGCGAGGGCGCGAAACTATCCTGCATTCTGTGCACGCAAGTGCCGACCGTGCAGAACGGGCTCGCCAAAATCGAGGACCGTGCCGACGGTCAAAAGGGCATGGCGGTGACGCTCGAGCTCAAACCCGGTCTCAAATGGGGGGACGGCGAGCCCGTGACGACGAAAGACATCGCCTTCACGGCCCGCGTCGCGGCGGACGCCAAATCCGGTTTCTCCCTGCCGAAGGGCTGGGCAAAAATCGACAAAGTCGAGATCGTCGATGATCGCAAGGCCATTATCCACCTCAACTCGCTCTATGTGAGCTACAACGAATGGGCACAGCTCCTCCCGGAGCATGTGGAAGGTCCCGCCTACGAGAAGACCGCCGGAACCGGCGGCTACAACAAAGAAAGCGTTTTCAACCGAGCTCCGACGACGGCGGGGCTCTATGATGGCCCCTACCTCATCAAGGATTATCAGTCGGGCGCGCAAATCATCCTCGAGCCGAACCCCTTTTGGAACGGCACGAAACCTCAATTCAAGCGAATCATCGTGAAGTTCATCGGCAACACCGCCGCGCTCGAGGCCAATCTGCTTTCGGGCGATGTCGACATGGTGGCGGAGGGCGGCATCGGCCTTACCGTCGATCAGGCGCTCGAGCTTCGCAAGAAATATCCCGACCGCTTCACCTATATGTTCCTGCCGAACCTGTTCATGGAGCATATCGAGCTTTCGCACGACAATCCGATGCTTCAGGATTTGCGAATTCGCGAGGCGCTCGTCTACGCGGCGGACCGCAAGACGCTCACCGAGAAGCTTTTCGAGAACATGCTGCCCGTGGCGGCGAGCTTCGTGCCGCCGAGCCACGCGAATGCCGCGAAGGACCTCCCCCCTCTCCCCTATGATCCCGCGAAGGCGAAGGCGCTGCTCGCGGAGGCCGGCTTCACGCCGGGCCCCGACGGCATTTGCCGCAACGCCAAGGGGGAACGGCTCTCATTCGAGTTCACGACGACCGCCGGCAATCGCGTGCGCGAGCTCGAGCAGCAGGTACTTCAGTCAAATTGGAAATCTGCCTGCATCGAGGTGACGATCAAGAACGAGCCGGCCCGCACGATGTTCGGCGAGACGCTCAAGAAGCGCAAATTCACCGGCATGGTGATGTTCGCTTCAGGGTTGGAGATGACCGAGTCTCCGCGCAACGGCTACACGACGAGCGGCATCCCGACCGAGGCCAACGGCTATGGCGGCTCGAATTATTCGGGCATCTCGATCCCGCGCCTCGACGAGCTCACGGACCAAGCCGAAAAGGAGTTCGACCCCGAGAAGCAGAAGGCGCTTTGGGCCGAGATGCAGAAGATCTACGCAACGCAATTGCCGCAAATCCCCATCTATTTCCGCGCCGACGCCCATGTCGTGCCCAAATGGCTCAAAGGATACACGCCCTCGGGAATCGGCGATGCAACCTCGAACTGGTCTTTCGAGTGGCGGGCCGAGTGACGGGAAGTCGATGGTTTTAGGCACCTCGAACAGCGGTAAAGGGTCAATAGGAGTGGGCGCGCTTTACGCTCGCGACGTGGCCGCAGAATGAGATATCGGTAAAATGGCCAAGCTTGAGGAGACGCCCGTGACCGACGCTATGCGCATCGTACTTGATCCTGCCGTGCTTTCCGGGAAGCCAATCATTCGCGGAACCCGTCTCTCTGTCGATTTCGTTCTCGGCCTCATGGCCGATGGGTGGGCGGAGGCCGATATCCTACGCAATTATCCAGGGGTTTCCCACGAAGATCTTGCGGCCTGCCTTGCCTACGCTCGCGATGTGCTTCGATCGGAAAAGGTTTATCCCAGCGCGGCGTGAGATGCGCTTCCTTGCTGACGAGAACTTACCTGGCGAGGCCGTTGCCGCGCTTGAGCAGGCCGGACATGACGTGGTTTGGGTTCGCACCGCGGCCCCTGGCAGCAAGGACGAGATCATATTGGCATGGGCGGTGCGTGAAGGCCGGGTGCTCATCACTTTCGATAAGGATTTTGGAGAGCTTGCCTGGCGTGCCGGACTGCCCGCCTCGTCGGGTATCATTCTGTTCCGATTACCGATGCCGGTCGCGGCCAAGGTCGGCGCTGTCATCGCCGCGAGAATTGGTGAACGGTCCGATTGGGACGGACATTTCTCGGTAATTGAACCGGGACGTATCCGCATGCGGCGGCTCGCGGCTCATTAATTTTGAATCTTAGGCACCGTTATGGCCCTACCTTTTCAACCATGAGGGCCCGGAGCCCGCCGGAGCGCCGGGGGCACGTGGCCCCCTTCAGACCTACACTCACCGACCCATGCCTGGCTCGCAGACCTCAGAATGGTGCAAGCAATTCAGATACTTTATGTTGGCTTGCAATGCGATTGCCCAGCAGAGTGACGAAATGATCAAGGATTTTGCGTGAAACCGGACGATCGACCGAGCAATTAAGGATAGCCATGAGAATCGCGCGCTTGATCCAATACACTAAGGCGGTTTTGATTTTTGCGGCCGCGTTCATCGGCATGACCTTGCCGAGCCTTGCGGCGCATGACACGCTCACCATCGGCATCGCGCAATTTCCGTCGAGCTTCAACCCGTATATCGATGCCGAGACGATCAAGGATTACGTCCTCGCTTTCGTCACGCGCAAGGTGACGGCCTTCGACAAGGATTGGAAGAACTCCTGCCTCTTATGTGCCGAGCTGCCGACCGTGAAGAACGGGCTCGCCAAGCTCGAGGACCGTGCGGACGGCCAGAAGGGCATGGCGGTGACGGTCAAGCTCAAGCCCGGCCTCAAATGGGGCGATGGCGAGAACGTGACCGCCAAGGATATCGCCTTCACGGCGCGCGTGGCGCGCGATGCGAAGGCTGGATTTTATCTGCCGAAGGCCTGGGCGCATGCGGAGAAGGTCGATGTCCTCGACGATCTGACCGCGGTCATTCATCTCGATTCCGTCCAGACGAATTACAACGAATGGGCCGAGCTTCTGCCCGTGCATATCGATGGCCCTGTCTATGAGGAGGTCGCGGCGAGCGGCGGCTACAACAAGCAGACCGTCTATAATCGCTCCCCGCTCACCCCCGGCCTCTATGACGGCCCTTATCTGATCAAGGACTACCAATCGGGCGCGCAAGTGGTGCTCGAACCGAATCCATATTGGAACGGCACGAAGCCCGAGTTCAGGCGGATCGTGCTGAAATTCATCCAGAACACGGCCGCGCTCCAGGCCAATCTTCTTTCCGGCGATGTTGACATGGTGGCGGGTGAGGGCGTCGGCCTCACCATCGATCAGGCGCTTGAGCTGCGCAAGCAGCATCCGAACGACTACGTCTACCTTTTCGTGCCGAGCCTTGCCTACGAGCATATCGAGCTCGCCCATGACAATCCGCTCCTTGCCGACCTCAGAGTCCGCCAGGCGCTCGTTTACGCGGCCGATCGCAAGACCCTGACCGAGAAGCTGTTCCAGGGCCTGCAGCCGGTCGCCAACGCCTTCGTGCCGCCGATGAATGCGAATTACTCCAAGGACGTACCGAACTATCCCTACGATCCAGCGAAAGCGAAGGCGCTGCTGGCGGAGGCGGGGTTCACGCCGGGACAGGACGGGATTTGTCGCAACCCGAAGGGCGAGCGTCTCTCCTTCGAGTTCACCACGACTGCCGGCAATCGCCTGCGGGAATTGCAACAGCAAGTGCTCCAATCGAACTGGAAGGCCGCCTGCATCGAAGTAACGATCAAGAACGAGCCGGCACGCACCATGTTCGGCGAAACGCTGAAGAAGCGCAGCTTTCCGGGAATGGTGATGTATGCCTCGACTTTTGGAGTGACGGAATCGCCGCGCCGCAATTACGCGACGAGCGGCATTCCGTCCGAGGCGAATTCGTACGGCGGCTCGAATTATTCCGGCATCTCCATCCCAAGGCTCGACGAGCTCATCGACCAATCCGAGCACGAGCTCGATCCCGAGAAGCAGATCGTGCTTTGGGCCGAGATGCAGAAGGTTTACGCAACCGCCCTGCCCCATGTGCCGCTTTTCTTCCGCGCCGAGCCGCACGTCATCCCGAAGTGGCTCAAAGGCTATGTGACGACGGGCCATGCGGATCTCGGCCCGTTATGGGCAGAGGAATGGCGCGCCGAGTAGCCGCTTCGCCGATGTTCCAACCCCCCAGTTTCGCTTGGCGGAACACGCCAGGCCTCACGGCGAGCCGAACACTCGCGATGTGTCCTCGGCGAGCAGGCGATTTTTGACCAGCCAGTCGAGTGTGCGGGTCCATGATTCTTCCGTGTTGCCGCGCATATCGGCGCTCGACACGAATAGGAGACGACCGGTTTCGGCGTCTCGCATATAGATATTGATGTTCAAGATCAGGTTCGACACCTTTTGGACGGTTCCCGTGATCGCAAGCCGTGCGCCCAGCACTTTGGCCATGCGAGCATCGCACCCTCCGCAAGCCTGAAGGTTTGAACCCCGAGCCTCTGCGGCCACGGGCGTGATGTCGACAAGCTCGAAACGCCCCGAGGCCGCAAGCTCACGCCTGAGCCGCTCGCCGAGCTCTCGCAAGCGTTGCTGCTCGTCTTGGCGCAACGCGCCCTGGGCGCCTTCCAGCGAAGTGTCGATCCACTCGAAATCGAACACGGCGGCGCGCAGCGGGGCAATCGCAGCCGAAGGCGATTGCGCACGCGCCGGGCCCACAAAGAGCGAAAGCGCACAAAACAAGCCGAGCAGGAAGCCGCGCATACCCACATCATGGCGCTTGGCGAGAGGCGCGATCAAGCCGGCGGGCACATCGATGCCATAAGCTCTTCCGGCGCTCCACTGGCCCTTGATCGTGCCGCCGCCCCTTGGGCCGGGCAAACTTGAAATCAGCGGGAAGCCAGGTCGCACCCCTCTCTAGCTCAAAGCCGGAATAGTCCATCTGGGCGGTGTGAGTAGTTCATAATCGACCATGGACGTTGTTCGATACGTATCTTTTACTGCAAGGTACCATCCATGCTCAACGGATGTGGATGGTGATCCAGGTAAACT
>JAFBAS010000175.1 GCA_019247605.1 Hyphomicrobiales bacterium | reverse complement strand
GCTTGGTCGGTGCGCGCCGCGGGCGGGTCCACCGCCCGCACCCCCCGTTGCCGCACCGCCATGGGGATTTTCGGGCACGAAGCGGGTGTTCATGGAGAACGCGAGATGAGTGCGGCGGGTCGCATCGCGCAACCATCGGCCTTTCGCCTCAGGATTTCAATCAATTCCGGTGAGCCGACCTTTGCCCTCGTCGAAGCCGGTGCTATAGCGCCGTTCGATCCCGCAAGGTCAGCCCGGCACGAAAAGCTTCGCCGAGGAGGCCTGGTTCCAAGGGATTGGGAGCACGGATCGTCGCTTCGCTCGAAACGATGCGTCCGAGGGATCCGACGGGGTCGCCCGCCGGGACGAGCGCTCTCCTTGAATTCAGCCGTCGAGAGGTTTCCCAGATGAAGAAGATCAAGGTCGCCCACCCCGTCGTCGAGCTCGATGGGGACGAGATGACGCGGATCATCTGGCATTACATCCGCGAGAAGCTCATCCACCCCTATCTCGACGTCGATCTCGAATATTACGATCTCTCGATCCAGCATCGCGATGCCACGAACGACCAGGTCACCATCGATGCGGCGAACGCGATCAAGCGCCACGGGGCTGGCGTGAAATGCGCGACCATCACCCCCGACGAAGCGCGGGTGAAGGAGTTCAACCTCAAGGAGATGTGGAAGTCGCCGAACGGCACCATCCGCAACATTCTGGGCGGCGTCATCTTCCGCGAGCCGATCATCTGCAAGAACGTGCCTCGTCTCGTTCCCGGCTGGACCCAGCCGATCGTGGTCGGGCGCCACGCTTATGGCGACCAGTATCGGGCAACCGATCTCAAGATTCCGGGCAAGGGGCGCCTCACTTTGAGATTCGAGGGCGATGACGGCAAGGTGATCGAGCGCGAGGTCTTCAAATTCCCCGGCACCGGCATCGCCATGTCGATGTACAACCTCGATGACTCCATCCGCGATTTTGCGCGAGCGTCGCTCAATTACGGTTTGATGCGGAAATATCCAGTATATCTTTCGACAAAGAATACCATTCTCAAAGTATATGATGGTCGGTTCAAGGATATTTTTCAGGAAATTTACGAAAACGAGTTCGCGACGAAGTTCAAGGCAGCCGGCATCACTTACGAGCACCGCCTCATCGACGACATGGTCGCGGCGGCGCTGAAATGGTCAGGAGGCTATGTCTGGGCCTGCAAGAATTACGATGGTGATGTGCAGTCTGACACGGTGGCGCAGGGCTACGGCTCGCTCGGCCTCATGACGTCCGTGCTGATGACGCCAGACGGCAAGACGGTGGAGGCGGAGGCCGCGCACGGAACCGTGACCCGCCATTTCCGCGAGCACCAGAAAGGCAAGGAGACCTCGACCAACTCGATCGCCTCGATCTTCGCCTGGACGCGAGGCCTCGCCCATCGCGCCAAGCTCGACGACAACGCCGAGCTCGTCCGCTTCTCGACGACGCTCGAGAAGGTCTGCGTGGAAACCGTCGAGGCCGGCTTCATGACCAAGGACCTCGCCTTGCTGGTCGGCGCCGATCAGACGTGGCTCTCGACCACGGGCTTCCTCGACAAGATCGACGCCAACTTGAAGACGGCCATGTCGAAGTGACAGAATGCGCGAAAGTACAAGCGCACTATCCGGTCGGAAGGCGCGCTGCTCCGGCGAGCGGAAAGCTCGCTTCGACACGCGGAGGAGGAAAGGACGCGATCTCTCCTCCCGTGAGCGTCGCGCGAAGATGGATCCGCTTGCGGCGCGCGAAGTCGAAGACTTCGTCGTGCCGATCAGGGCTGATGTTCATCGCGAGCGTGCAATGGGGAACGAAGCTTCCGGGACGATAATGAGGATGACAGCGTTCCGGGGAGATGAGTCGATGCAGCTTGCGGGCGAGATTTTCAAGCTCGGGCGAGGGCGAGGGCGCCGCATACAGCGTCAAGACAGGGCCCTCGAAAAAACGCACGGCCGCAAACTCGAGCTCGACTGGAGCCGCGCCGCTGAATAGCAACGCGGCGGCGGCGTGAACGACGTGCGATTCGATGTCGTCGTACACCGCGAGGGTCACATGCGGCCAATAGCCGAGGTCGTGCAAGGAGGGGAGTGACAGCAGGGCGGCAGCTTCATCTTGCAGCTTGCGAAACGCTGCGGTGTCATGCTCGCCGACGCGTAAATTTATTGCGATGGGCAACGCGACAAGCCTCAGGCCGGCGTCGCTCTGGCTTCCGCCTTGATGCGCTCGACCATGGCGCGCACGCCGTTGGCACGCTGAGCCGAGAGGTGTTGGGCGAGCTGCAGCTTTCCGAACACGTCCTCCGCATCGGTCGAGAGGATCTCCTTGCCCGTCTTGCGGTCGAAAAGAGCAAGGATCAGGGCTACCAGGCCCTTGACGATATGGGCGTCGCTATCCCCCTTGAAGAAAAGGCGGGTCTTGCCGTCACTGCCCGTGACCCGACGCGTCTCCAGCCAGACCTGGCTCGCGCATCCGCGAACCTTGTTCGACTCGCCTTTGGAGCTCTCCGGCAACGGCTCGAGTCGACGCCCGAGGTCGATGAGGTAGCGATACCGATCGTCCCAATCCTCGAAGAGCTCGAAGTCGGACAGAATGTCGTCGATCGTTTGCGTCATGAGTTGCGGCCATCAATTCCGGCACGTCCGGTTATGGGGCTCATATACGAGTTCGCCGGGTTCCTGACACCCCCTGGCGGCATTTCAGGCCGCGCGTCCTCGCCACGGCGACCGTCGCCGACCTCAGAAACGGGCGACCCATTCGATAGGTGCGAAAGCTCAGGTCTCGGGCCGCGTTGCGGCGCGCGCGCGCGTTTGGCCGCGTGTCTCTTTCGGCCCATGCCAGGGAGTGGCGCGATCGGCCGCGGTCAAGGTATCCGCGATCGGGCGCTCGCTTTCCGAGCCCGATTTGGAGGCGGTGGGGTTTGCGCTTCGCGCCCCTGCGAGGAGTTGCGCGGCTTCAAGGCAAAGCTTGGGTGCCTTCGCGCAGGCCGCGACCGCGCCTTCGGCCACCTCGCGCAAAGGGGCCGCGGAGGCTTGCACGAGCGCCGTGCGCACGGCGCTTGCCTCACTCGTGACGTCCGTCGCGGGCGTGAACGAGTAGACGAGCCCAACGCAAAACGCGACGCGAATCATGAACCACATGAGGCGCTCTCCCCGGAGCCACCGATTCCCGGTCGCAGGCTCACAGAAGCGTAGTCTTTTCAAGCCGCTCCAAACAAGATTACGTGTCTTACGCGATGAATCTTTTTGGATTGGCTTTATAAAGTCTCAATCCCGCCAAGCAGCCTCGAGAAAACGAAAGTTTCTCTTCACCATTTTTGCGGCTTTCCGCTTCGTCGGGCACTTTCCTGGCCCTTTTTGCTGCGGTTTCGAGGGCCATTTAGGCATCGCTTAAGCCCTGTTTGACAGCCTGCGCGCGGTGAAAAAAGGGCATCACATTCCCCGTGTCGAGTCGAGCTTCCTTGCAGCGTCTGCTCCGTGCCTTTGCCGATAGCATGGCGCATCCTTCCGTTCGCGCCGATCGGCAAAGAGCGGGAGAGCACGCCGCCTTCATTGGCGGTCGCGTGCTCAGAGGCGCCTTGGCCGTCGTTCTCCTCCCCTTGTTCTTGGCGCTGAAGGGCCCCCTCGATAGTTTGGAGCTTGCGCTGTTCCTTGGCTTGGTCGCGCCGATGGGAGCTGCGTTCCTCGCCTCACGTACCGGACGGCTCGAGGCAGCGCGCCTTGTCTCGGCACTCTCGCTCGTTCTTGCGGTCACGGCCGCGGCTTTCCTTTCCGCGGGCGTGTTCTCGCCGATGGTCGCGTGGCTCGTGCTTTCGCCGGTGGAATCGCTCGAGCATGCCTCGCGCCGTGAGGCGACAATCATCAGCGTCGCGGCCTTCCTGGGCGCGCTTGCGCTCGCAATCTGCACCCTGTTCGGCTGGACGCCGGCGCCGGCTCCTTCTTCCTCCATCATGGCTCCCGCACTCGTCCTCATGGCGCTCCTCGTCGTCATCCTCAGGGTGCTGCGGGCGAGCGATCGGGCCGTGGCCGCGGAACGCGCGCTCACACGCTTGCGTGAGAGCAACCGTCTTGTTCTCGAAAACGTAGGGGATCTCTTCACGCGCCATGACGTGACGGGCGCCTGCATCTTCGCCTCGAGCGCGGCCCGAACCGTGCTCGGGGTCGCTCCGAGTGAGCTCATCGGAGAGGGCCTGTTCCAGCGCGTGCACGTCGGCGACCGGCCAGCTTTCCTTCGCGCACTCACGGACGCCGGTGCGCGACGCGAAGCTGTCAACGTCACGGTGCGCCTGCGCCACAATAGCGCCGTTCCTGTGCGCGCGCCGGCTTCCCACCAGCCACGTTTCATCTGGCTGGAAATGCGGGCCCATCCCGCGATCTGCGAGCATCCAAACGAAAATCGCGTCGAGGTGGTCGCCGTGCTCCGCGACGTGACCGAGCAGAAGGCGCGCGAGGAAGAGCTCGAATGTGCCCGCATCGGCGCCGAGGAGGCCGATCGGTCGAAAAGCCGCTTCCTCGCGACCGTGAGCCACGAGCTGCGCACGCCTCTCAACGCAGTCATCGGCTTTTCGGAAATGCTCTCCAATCCCGATCTCGCCCCGAAGGACCCCGCCCGGATACGTGAATACGCCCGCATCATCCATGCCTCGGGCGCGCACCTTCTCGACATGGTCAATTCATTTCTCGATGCGTCGCGGATCGAGAGCGGTCGTTTCGAGCTGAAGGTCGAGCGTTTCGATCTCGCCGAGCTCGTGCGATCGGCGTGTGCGATCGCGGACGTGAAAAGCGCCGAAACCGGCGTTCGCCTGAGCACCATTGCGCCGATGGAAGGCGTTTCCTTCGAGGGCGATCAGCGTGCCTGCCGGCAGATCGTCATCAATCTCGTTTCGAACGCGGTGAAATTCACGCCCAAGGGCGGGCGCGTGAAAGTGCAACTTCGCCGCGTGGGAACGCTCATCGAGCTCAGCGTCGACGATACCGGCATCGGAATCGCGCCGGGCGATCTGGCACGACTTGGCGATCCGTTCTTTCAGGCGAAATCCTCCTATGACCGCCCCTACGAAGGCACCGGGCTTGGCCTTTCGGTCGTGCGCGGTCTCGTGGGCCTGCACGGAGGTTCCTTGCACGTCGAGAGCACACCAGGCGCGGGCACTTGCGTCAGCGTGAGGTTGCCCGCCGAGCGAACCGAGGAGACGTCATCACCTCTTTCGATTCCGCGCATCGATGCGCGGCCTCGTCCCTGCGTAGCCCAAGCCGTCGCCTGAGGCCGAGGCAAATCTCGAAACGAACAGAAGCCTGAGGATTCGCCCCATGCTTGCCACCAAGAAATCGACCAAAAAGGGTTCGGCCCCGCGTTCGGGGCCGCCTGGAGCTTCGCTCCTTTCTGCCGCCTTAAGGCGGGTGGGAGCGTTCGCTCTCGCCCGCCCGGGAACAGTGGCGTTGATGCTTCTGTTTACGGCTCTCGGCGCCGCGGTCTCGGCGAACGCGCTCTGGATGCAGTCGGACCGCCATCCCGCACCACTTTTTCGTCAGGCGTCGTTCGCGCCACAACACGCGGCGTTGACAAAGAAGGCCGCCGAAACGGCGTCATCCGCGCCCGCCTCCGCGTCAAGCGCTCCTTCGCCGGCGATCGCACCCCCTGCGCCACAAGATGGTGACGCCGCGCTGCCGCCCCCGCATTCAGCCCCACCCGCTCGCGCCGAGGCCGGATCGCCGACCCCTGCAAAGCCGCAGCCCGCGAAACACGCCGAACGCGATCCCCTTGCCGATCTCATCGGGGGCGCGGCCGGGTCGCCGCCCTCGGCGGTCAAAGCCTCTTCTCCAAAGCAGCAAACCTCGGAGAAGCCGCCGCACCCGTCGGCCCAGGTCAATGACGCCATCGCCGGGCTCATCGAGCAAAGCGCAAAGCCACGTTGATCTTGCCCTGCCGCCTTAGGTAGCAGCTTGCTGGCTTCAGCAAAAAAGTGCCGATCGCATGCATTTGAACGGCTGTGCTCAGCGTTGGGAAAACATCTTTTGCCATTGTAGCCGCTGGGTGAGCAGGGGTGAGGCAATTTCCTCTTCGATGCTTCTCCACAAGCGGGTCGAGCCGAGGCCGAGCATTTCATGCCCGAGATCATGACGAGCACAAATCCGGCGCTTGCGTTCGCCGGCATGTTTCAGGACCCGACGAACCGTTGGTTCGGGCTCTATGTCGCGGTCTCGCTTGCGATCGGCTGCATCGTCTTCGCCTTCGAGGCGCGCCAGGATCCGCGCCTCGAGCAAGAAGGCCTGTTGCGCTACCTCTTTCCAAAAGAGATCTATACGCATCGCTCGGCCCTTGCCGATTATCGCTTTTTCCTGGTGAACAAGCTCTTGTTCGCCGTCGCCTTCGGCGCACTCGTCGCCGTGAGTTCGTCGTCGGTCGAGGTGGTGAGCTTCGCCTTGAGAGCCCTTGGACCTTCGCCCGAGTTCCCCGTGCCCCGTGCCGTCGCGATTTTCGTGACGACAATCCTTTGGGCGCTCGCCATGGATTTCGGCCTCTGGTTCGCCCATTGGCTGCTCCACAAGGTGCCGATCCTCTGGGAATTTCACAAAGTGCATCATTCGGCCGAGGTGCTCACCCCTCTGACCGCCGGACGCGTGCATCCACTCGATGACGCGCTGAACATCGTCTGTTCGGCCATCTGCGGCGGCGTGGTTCTCGCGTTTTGTCGCTTCTTTTTCGGGCCGCACGCACAAATCTTCGGCGTCCTTCAGCTCAATATTCTGGTGGCGATCTTCTATCTCTTCGGCTTTCATCTTCGCCATTCGCACATTTGGCTCCCCTACAAGGGGATTTGGGGGAAACTTTTCGTCTCACCGGCGCATCACCAATTGCATCATTCGGTTGCCGAACGCCATTGGGACAAAAATCTGGGGTTCGTCTTCGCCATCTGGGATTGTCTCTTCGGTACGCTCTACGCGGTGGACCGGCGCGAGACCATCCAGGTCGGCATGAATGGAACCGAGGAAGCCGAATACCACTCGGTCAGAGCCATGTATCTTCTGCCTTTCGTGAAGGCTTGGCGTCGCGCGAAGGTGCACTGGAACTCGCTCGCCGGCTCGGCGATCGTTCATCCCCCGCCGGCAGAGTAGCGCGAGCCTCAGCGCTTTGCGCTGATGCGCTTTGCCGGCCCCGTCTCGATCGGCAAGCCGCGGGTCGAGGCCCATTCGGTCCAGGACCCGTCGTAGAGCGCTTGAGCAGGGCGGTCGAGCTCATCGAGCGCCAGCGAGATGATCGCGGCCGACACACCCGAGCCGCAGCTTGTGATTATCGGTCGGTCGCTTTCCACGCCGGCATTGTCGAGCACTTGCGCAAGCGCCGCCGGCGGCCTGAGGCGGCCGTGATCGAGGAAAGCGGAAGAGGGGGCGTTCAAGGCGCCCGGCATGTGCCCGCTTTGGATCCCGGGCCGGATCTCGGGCGCCGCGCCCGTGAAGCGCTCCTCGGAGCGAGCATCGACGACCTGCGCCGCTCCCGTCTGCAAGGCTTCCCGCACGCGGCGCGTATCGGCCACGGCCTTCGCGTCGAAGCGCACCGTGAACTTGGCCGGCGCGCGCTTCACGGGACCCGCTGCGACGGGGCGGCCCTCACTCAGCCATTTCGGCAGGCCGCCGTCGAGGATGCGCACATCGCGCGCGCCGAATACGCGCAGCATCCACCAGACGCGAGGCGCCGAGAAAAGCCCAGCCCCGTCATATACGACAATCCTCATGCTCTCGCTGATGCCGAGCTCGCCCATCTGACGCGCGAATTCCTCGGGGCGTGGCATCATATGCGGCAATGACGAGGAGTGATCGCTGATCTCGTCGATGTCGAAATGGACTGCTCCCGGAATATGCCGGGCGAGATATTCGGCCTTCCCGTCCCGATTTTGCGTAGGGAGGTACCAGGAGCCATCGACAATCACCATGTCGGGTGCCTCGAGGTTCTCGTTGAGCCAGTTCGTCGAGACGAGATTGTTCGGCATCGGGTGCTCCAGGCGGGGCGACTTGGTCGCGTCAAGATAGCCAAACTGCCGCACGCCTGTCCAAGCTCATTCGAAGACACGCTTCGAGGCCGGGAATGGCTGCCCTGAATTATTGTGCTTGACGGTCTCGTGATTTGGAGGGCGGGTGCCTCGGGCGATAGAGCGAAGCAGGTTTGGCCTCGCGCTATGCACCCGGCCGTTTCTAAACACGTCGAGGATCGAAAGACGACATGGCCGTCATGAACGATGCGGGCAACCGGCTCGCGAGGTTCAATGCCTGGATTTTGGCGGCCGCCGCGGCGCTGGCCGGCGCGAATGCCAGCGTTGTGATTGCGACGAGCGGTCTCGTCGGACGCGCATTGACGGGCGAGATGAGGCTCGCGACGATCCCGGTGCTCACTTTTGTCCTCGGCACGGCCTCCACCACTTTTCCAGCGGCCTTTTCGATGCGTCGCTTCGGTCGCCGCAACGGGTTTGCGGGCGGAGCGCTCTTCGGTATCGTTGCGGGCCTTATCGGGGCGACCGCCATCGTGCAGGGAAGCTTCGTCCTTTTTTGCCTCGCGACCTTCTCGGCCGGCGCCTATCAGGCCTTCGTGGTGCAATATCGCTTCGCCGCGGCCGACACGGCTACCCCAGCTTATCGTCCTCGTGCCATCGCGCTTGCGCTCGGAGGCGGGGTTGCCTCGGCGTTCGTCGGCACGCGGCTCGTCAATTTTACGCAGGACATGTGGCTGCCTTACCTGTTCGCCGCGACCTACATCGCCCAAGCGGCTTTCGCGGCCATCGCCTTCTTCGTTCTCCTCGCGCTTCGCGTACCGCCGCAGCAGGAAAAGCCGAAACGGAAGGGCAGACCGATCGGTGAAATCCTTGCTGACGGAAGGCTTGGCGCTGCCATGCTGCTCGGCATGGTGTCTCAAGGTGTCATGAACCTCATCATGACGTCGACACCACTTGCCATGGTGGGGTGCGGCTTGCCGGTAAGCTCGGCAACCGATGCGATTCAATGGCACATTTTGGGGATGTACGCGCCAAGCTTCGTCACGGGACACCTGATTTCCCGATTCGGGATTTTTCGCGTCGGCCTCACCGGGTGTGCCATATTCCTCGTTTGCGGAGCGGTAGCTGAATCGGGAATCAGCGTGCTCCATTTCGAGATCGCCCTGTTCCTCCTCGGCGTCGGGTGGAATTTCGCTTTCCTTTCGGCGACGGCAGCCGTCACGAACGTCACGCGTCCCGAGGAGCGTGCGAAGGTCCAGGCGGCCAACGACTTCGTCGTTTTCGGCGGCACCGCCTTCGCGGCCTATTTCTCTGGCGTCCTCCTCGACATCTACGGCTGGGTCGGCATCGCGGCCGCAACCTTTCCGGCGGCCTTCCTGGGCGTGCTGCTCATCTTTGCGTCGAGGCGGGCCAACCGCTTGGTCGTCACCGCACGGACGCGTGTGAGCGCGGCGTAGATCGCCGGTTGCGCGCCAGCGCCAATTTTGGCAGAAGGGCGGCACTTTTTGGGGCAACTCCCTCAAGCGCCACCCGCTCACGCGCCCTCATCGGGCCGGGACCTCAGCCTCGCAATCACCTCTGGAGATGAGCATATGACTTTGGCGTTGATCATCCTGGCCGGCCTTGTCGCCGTCATCTACGGCGTCGTCACCGTGAAATCGGTCATGGCCTTGGATGCGGGCACCGCGCGCATGCAAGAGATCGCGGGAGCGATAGCCGAAGGCGCGCAGGCGTATCTCAAGCGGCAATACACCACGATCAGCGCCGTCGGCGTCGTGATTTTCATCCTCATCGCATTGCTGCTCAGTTTGAACGCAGCGATCGGCTTCCTGATCGGCGCCGTCTTGTCGGGAGCAGCGGGCTTCATCGGCATGAACGTTTCGGTGCGCGCCAATGTGCGAACCGCCCAAGCCGCGACCAAATCCCTCGCCGAGGGGCTCGACATCTCTTTCCGGTCTGGCGCCGTCACGGGCATGCTCGTCGCCGGCCTGGCTCTCCTCGGTGTCGCCGGCTACTACTCGGTTCTCACGCATTTCGGCGGCTATGCGCCGAACGATCGCGTGGTGGTCGATTCGCTCGTCGCGCTCGGCTTTGGCGCTTCGCTCATTTCCATTTTTGCGAGGCTGGGCGGTGGCATCTTCACCAAGGGCGCCGATGTCGGGGCCGACCTCGTCGGCAAGGTCGAGGCCGGCATTCCCGAGGATGATCCGCGCAATCCGGCGACCATCGCCGATAATGTCGGCGACAATGTCGGTGATTGCGCCGGCATGGCGGCCGACCTCTTCGAGACCTATGCGGTGACGGTCGTCGCTACCATGGTGCTCGGCGCCATCTTCTTCGGAGCGAACCCCGCGCGGCTTGGGCCGGCGATGGTGTATCCGCTCGCGATTTGCGCGTCTTGCATCGTGACCTCGGTGATCGGCGCCTACTTCGTCAAGCTTGGCCCGTCGGGCTCGATCATGGGTGCGCTCTACAAGGGGCTGATCGCCGCGGGCGTGCTGTCGGTGGCGGGGCTTGCGGTCGCCACCCATTTCCTCCTCGGCTGGGGTGAGATCGGCGACGCCGGCGGCCACATGATCACCGGCACGAATCTCTTCATTTGCGGCATCGTTGGGCTCATCGTCACGGGACTGATCGTCTGGATCACGGAATACTACACCGGGACCGGCAAGCGCCCGGTGGTCTCGATTGCCCAGGCCTCCGTGACCGGCCATGGCACGAATGTGATCCAGGGGCTTGCGGTCTCGCTCGAAGCGACGGCCTTGCCGGCGCTCGTGATCGTTTTCGGCATCATCGCCACTTACCAGCTTGCCGGCCTCTATGGCACCGCGATCGCGGTGACCACGATGCTGGGACTTGCCGGCATCATCGTCGCGCTCGACGCGTTCGGTCCGGTGACGGACAATGCCGGCGGCATCGCGGAGATGGCAGGCCTGCCGAAGGAAGTTCGTCACGCGACCGACGCGCTCGATGCCGTGGGCAACACCACCAAAGCGGTGACCAAGGGTTATGCGATCGGCTCGGCCGGATTGGGCGCCCTCGTCCTTTTCGCCGCCTATTCGAATGATTTGAGCTTCTTCGCGGCCAATCCCGACAAGTTCTCCTACTTCAAGGACATCGGCTCGGTGTCCTTTGATCTCTCCAACCCGTACGTCGTTGCGGGGCTGATCTTCGGCGGCCTCATTCCCTACCTCTTCGGGGGGATTGCGATGACGGCCGTGGGACGCGCCGCGGGCGCCGTCGTGGTCGAGGTGCGCCGGCAGTTCCGTGAGAAGCCTGGCATCATGGAAGGCAAGGAACGGCCCGATTACGGCCGCGCCGTCGACATGCTCACCAAGGCCGCGATTCGGGAGATGATCGTCCCCTCGCTCTTGCCGGTGCTCGCGCCTTTCGTCGCCTATTTCGGCGTCTACCTCATCTCGGGGTCGAAGGCTTCGGCCTTCGCGGCGCTCGGCGCCTCGCTCCTGGGCGTCATCGTCAACGGCCTCTTCGTCGCCGTCTCGATGACGTCTGGAGGTGGCGCCTGGGACAACGCCAAGAAATCCTTCGAGGACGGCTTCGTCGACAAGGACGGGATCACCCATGTGAAGGGCTCGGAGGCTCACAAGGCCTCGGTCACGGGGGACACTGTCGGCGATCCGTACAAGGACACGGCGGGTCCCGCCGTCAATCCGGCGATCAAGATCACGAATATCGTGGCCCTGCTCCTGCTCGCCATCCTGGCCCATGCGGGCTGAGGAGCGCCTTACCTCGCGCTGAAAGAAAACCCCGCGACCGAGATCGCGGGGTTTTTTTATGGTGATCCGGCTCACGAGCCCAAGGGTTACCGGTCTCACGATCCCCCGAACGGATTGAACCTCGTCGTTCCGTTGAAAATCTGCCGCAACAGGCTCTGCTCGATGCCGCTCGTCGGCGTGGTTCGACTGATGAAATCGAAGACCTTGCCGTCCTGCAAACCCCAATTCGCCAACCGCTCCACCTTGAACTTCTTGTCGAAATAGACGGCGAAGACGCGTTGGTCGACGACGGTCGGCTTTTGGAATTGGAAGCGCTGATAAGTGGTCTGCGACGCGTAATAGAAGGTCTGGTTCCCGACCGTGGACACGGTGGTCGGTTGCCCGAGTTTCTGCAGCACGGTTTGCACATCCACGCCGGGCTTGATCTCGTCCACCACCTTCTCGTCGAAGATATATCCATGGGTGAGCGTCTGACCCCCGGTGAAGATCGGGCCCGGCGTGAAGGAATTCAACGAAGGCAGGGCTGGAAGGGAATCGCAAGCCGCAAGCGGCATCACCGCGAGGGCAGCGACAGCGAGACCAAGGCGCGCTGGCGTCTTGCCCAGCGGCGGCACGCGTTGTGGATATCGTATTGCTCTCACCACGGCATCTCCCATCGCCCTTGCGGGCCGTCTTGCGCGGGTTGCGGTACCTCGCTCTTCATGCGAACGCAAGAAACTTCACGCGCAGTGCGGCCTTCAGGCCCTAGTCTCTCGGGGAGGCTTTTAGTCGGAATGTGGCCATTTGTGAGACGCAATCGATTGGCGCCGATCGAACGCCTTCATGATTCCGTCGCGGCGCTGGCACGCGACCCCATTCTCTTCACCCGTCACGGCGTCGCCGACACTTTCGAGGGGCGATTCGAGCTTCTCACTTTGCATTTGGCGCTCGTGCTTCGCCGTCTCGGCGCGCTTCCCGCGCCTGCGGCCGACGCGGCGCAGGACCTTACCGACCTCGCCTTTCGACGGCTCGACCAGGGCCTGCGCGAGATCGGGATCGGTGATGTCGCGGTGCCCAGGCGCATGAAGAGTTTGGCGAGGGCCTTCTACGGGAGGGCGAGCGCCTATCACGCGGCCTTGGAGAGCTCCAATTCACGGCTCCTGGCCGAAACACTGCGGCGCAACGTTTTTGCCGGCGGCGAGGGCGATGCCGACGGGCTTGCGCTTCGCGTCGCGACAATCGAACGGACGCTCGTTGGCCTCGACCTCGACGACATCCTCGGCGCCGGTTTTGAGACGATTTCACAAGCGGTGCGCGAGGAGAACGAAGCGGCCCAGCCCAACCGTCTCTAGGGGTTTGCGCGATCATCCGCCCTCACCATCTGAGGGGACGAGGTATAGATGAAACAGGAACCTTCGCTGCTCAGGCGGGACATCGCGGTCGCCGACGTCCCGCGCCCGGGGCTCGACATCGAGGTCGAGGCCAATGCGCAAGAGCGTGCTGAAATCGCGCGATGCTTCAACCTGGTCGGGATCGAAGCGCTTTGCGGCAAATTTCACGTGAGCACTGCCTCACGAGGCGCAAGGGTGAGGGGAGAAGTGACGGCCAAACTGCGCCAGACTTGCGTGGTCAGCCTCGATGCTTTCGATGCCGAACTCAAGGAGCCGGTCGATCTTTCATTCGCGCACGAGGGTAAAACGGCGGACCTGCACGCGGGCCAAATCGACATTTCCCCCAATGACGAAGATCCGCCCGAGCCTATCGTGGACGGGAAAATCGACCTTGGCGCCGTGACCCTCGAATTTCTGGCTCTCGGGCTCGATGCCCATCCGCGAAAGCCGGGAGTGAGCTTTACACACAAAAACAACGCGGCCGAGCGGCCGGCTTCACCGTTCGCGGTGCTCGCCCGACGCCCTGGGAAACCTCCTTCCTCGAGCTAAGGCTTCCTTCGCCTCGCGTGCTTCGGCTGCTCGGCGGGATTGGGGAGTGACGGCGTGGAAAGCTCGGGCAGGAGGGGCGTGGTGGAGAGTTCCTCCGCACATGACACGGTTTCAGGTCGCACCGCCGCAAGCACCAAGGTGAGGTGCTTTCGAAGCTGCCTCCTCGTTTGTGTTGCGCGGCGGACGCAAAACGCTATTGTCGCGCCTCGCCGCAAAGCCAGCGCCGATCGAAGAAGGGCAAAGCCAATTCAGCCATGCCGCAGACCGTTCGTATCGCGATCGACCTGATGGGAGGCGACAACGGTCCCGAGCCGCTGGTGCCCGGGGCCTCGATCGCGCGCGAGCGACGCCCCGATATTCGCTACATGCTCTACGGGCGCGAAAGCGAGGTGATGCCGCTCCTCGACCGCTACCCGAGCGTCAGGGATTTCTCGACCTTTCACCACACCGATGTCGCCGTAAAGATGGACGACAAGCCGAGCCAGGCGTTGCGCGCCGGCCGTTGGAAATCCTCGATGTGGCTTGCCATCGAGGCCGTGAAAAAAAACGAGGCCGATGTCGCTGTGTCTGCCGGAAACACGGGCGCGCTCATGGCCATGGCCACTTTTTGCCTGCGCCCGATGGCCGGCGTCGACCGGCCGGCGCTTGCCGTCATCTGGCCGAATGCACGCGGCGAGAGCATCGTCCTCGATGTCGGAGCCAATATCGGCGCGGACGCCAAGCATCTGACGGATCTTGCCGTCATGGGCGCGGCGATGGCGCGCATCGTCTTCGACGTCGACAAGCCGCTCGTGGGTCTCCTCAACGTCGGGGTGGAGGAGATCAAGGGTTTGGAGCCTATCCGCAAGGCAGGGCGCATGTTGCGCGAGGCGAACCTTTCCGATCTCGAATATGTCGGGTTCGTGGAGGGAGATGACGTCGGGCTTGGGTCGGTCGATGTGGTGGTGACGGAAGGCTTCACCGGAAATGTTGCCCTCAAGACCGCGGAGGGCACCGCGCGGCAGGTCGCCTCCTATATGCGCGCCGCCATGAGCCGGACCTTGATGGCCCGCATTGGATATATATTTGCCCGCCATGCGATCGGCGCGTTGCGCGACAAGATGGATCCGAGAAAGGTCAATGGCAGCGTCTTTCTCGGCCTCAACGGGGTGGTGATCAAGAGTCACGGACGAACCAATGAACTTGGCTTCGCGAGCGCCATCGAGCTCGCTTATGACATCGCCCGCTACAACCTCGTCGATGTCATTCAGGCGAGCTTGAGCTCGCCGCAACTCGCCGCCGCGCGCGCCGCCTCCGAGGCTGCCGGCCCGCGCGCCGCGAGAGCACACGCCGAGGATAAGACCGCGTGAAGACAACGAGATCGGTGATCTTGGGCACGGGAGCGTCGCTTCCGAGACGCGTCGTGACGAATGACGAGCTCTCGAAGATGGTCGACACCTCCGACGAGTGGATCGTGCAGCGCACCGGGATCAAGGAACGTCACCTTGCGGGCGAAGGGGAGACGACGGCAACGCTCGGTCTTGCCGCCGCAAAGGCCGCGCTTTCAGATGCAAAGCTCGAGGCGCGGGATATCGATCTCATCATCCTGGCGACCTCGACGCCCGACCACACCTTTCCGGCCACCGCGACCGAGATTCAATCGGCGCTCGGCACCACGCAAGGAGTTGCTTTCGACCTTCAGGCCGTGTGCTCGGGATTTGTTTTCGCGCTCGCGACCGCCGACAAGTTTCTCACCTCCGGTTCCCATAAACGCGCCCTTGTGATCGGGTCGGAGACCTTCTCACGCATCCTCGATTGGACGGACCGGAGCACCTGTGTCCTTTTTGGTGACGGCGCCGGTGCCGTCGTCCTCGAGGCGCGCGAAAATCTCGGCGTGATCGCCGAGCGGGGCGTGATCACCACGCATCTGCGCTCCGATGGCCGCCATAAGGGGAAGCTTTATGTCGATGGCGGTCCTTCCTCGTCGCAGACGGTCGGCCACCTCCGGATGGAGGGCAAGGAGGTATTTCGCCACGCGGTCGGCATGATAACGGATGTGATCAGGGATGCGTTCGCGGCAGCTGGGATCGGCGCCTCCGACATCGATTGGTTCGTGCCGCATCAGGCCAACCGGCGCATTATCGACGCGAGTGCCGACAAGCTCGGCATTTCTCGCGACAAGGTTGTGGTGACGGTGGAAAAGCATGGGAACACCTCCGCGGCCTCGATACCGCTCGCCCTCGACGCAGCAGTCCGCGACGGCAGGATCAAGCAGGGCCAACTCGTGCTTCTCGAGGCGATGGGCGGCGGCTTTACCTGGGGGTCGGCGCTCATCCGATGGTGATATGTGTTGCGCCTCGGCAAGCCTGCTGATCATTTTTTCGATGAGATGAAAATGGGTTGCGCGGACGCGGACTTAATATCTAATATCGGGCTTCATTGGGTGGCCGCGAGCACGGCCGCCGCGCAGGCAAGTCGGGGCGAGGGGCAGGCCATCAGCAAGCTGATTGCGCAAGGTGGTGTCACATGAGGAGTGGCTATGGGCGAGACCTGCACGAGGGCGCACCTCACCGAGGCCGTTTACCGGAAACTTGGCCTGTCGCGAACCGAGTGCGCCTCGATCGTCGAATTCGTCTTGGAGGAAATGTCTGCCCGCATCGCCAAGGGTGAAAAGGTGAAGCTTTCTTCCTTCGGCTCCTTCCTCGTGCGGTCCAAAGGGCGGCGCATCGGACGCAATCCCAAAACTGGCGTCGAGGTGCCCATCGAACCTCGCCGCGTGCTCGTCTTCAAGCCGTCGAACATTCTAAGGGCGCGCATCAACCACAAGAACAACGGCAAGGTTGAATGATGTGCCCCACGCGGTCCGCCCACCGCCCCTGGCATGAGGTTGCGGCAACGGGGTAAGAGCACCGGGTTCCATTGGGGCGCAAGGGGCGGTTGGAGATCGGGATGGATAAGGCGGTCGGCGCCTATCGAACGATCAGCGAAGTCGGCGAAGAGCTCGACATTCCTCAGCACGTCCTGCGTTTTTGGGAAACGCGCTTTCCGCAAATCAAACCCATGAAGCGCTCCGGTGGACGCCGATATTACCGTCCCGCGGATGTGCTCCTGTTGAAAGGCATTCGCCGGCTCCTCTACGGCGAGGGCTATACGATAAAGGGTGTCCAGCGCATCCTTGCGACACAAGGCGCAGGCGTCGTGCAGCGCGCGGGCGGTGCCTCGGGAGAAGAGCTCGCCGGGCTTGCCGAAACCGAGACACCGAACGGCATCGTTGCCCGACCCGATACCTCGCAGGCCGGGCCGGTCGCCCCTCCAGATGAGCGCTCGAATGCGACGCACGAACCGGAAACTGCGGCGATCCCCGCCGCGCGGTCCCCGGCCGCACCCGAAAATGGCGCGCAAGGCGCGTTCGCGCGCGATCTCTTTTCCGGTGACGAAGTGCCAGTTGCCTCAACGCCACGCCGCCAGCGCTCGGCCCTATCTCCGGAACATCGACGATCGCTGCAAGCCGCGCTCGAGGATCTCGACGAATGCGCCCGTCTTCTCGACGCTTTCAAGGAAAATGGCGAACGGCAACCCGCCGTGCCCGACGAGCTCTGAAGCTCGCGCGCGGCCGGCGCTGACTCTTAAGCGTCGCGCTTCGCGACGTAATCGCGCCCCGCCGGCTGCGGCGATTTCATTGGCGCACTTGGCGCAAATCGAGCAGATTGCGGCCGTCACTCGTTGATTCGGGCATGGGCTAGCGGGATTCCATGGGACTTATCTCGACCATCATCGTCGCCATCGTCCAAGGCGTCACCGAGCTCTTTCCGATTTCCTCGCTGGGCCACGCGGTCGTGCTTCCCCCGCTCATGCGGCTCTCCGATA
>JAFBAS010000125.1 GCA_019247605.1 Hyphomicrobiales bacterium | reverse complement strand
GAAGCTCGGTGTGGATATGCGTTGCGGCTACAGCGGCATGTCCCGTCCCAACGGCGATTTGATGGAGATCGGAAACAACGTCGCCGATCGCATAAAGCCCAACGACACTTGTCTGTTGATGCTTGTCGACCATGAGGCAGTCCTCTTCATTATGTTCGGCACCCAGTGACGTAGCCAATGTCGAGCGCACATCGCAGCCGAGCACCGGATACAGCGTGTCGAATGTCAGTCTTTCCCCATCCGTCAGCGTAACATTCACCTTTCCGTGTGCGTGATCGATCGCAGCGACGATTGCGAGAGGTCGCGCAATGCCTGCATTTTCCAACTCGGCGCATGATTTTTGTTCCGGCTTGCTGCCATCAAGGGTCAGCAGCGTGACCGACCGTGAGTAAGTTCGTAAAAAAAGGGCCTTGCCGCTTGCATCGTTGCCATGACCCAGCACGGCGATGCGCTGGTCGGATGCCTCGAAGCCGTCGCAGACGGGGCAATAGCGCACGAGACCTTGCGCGATAGCATCCGGGAGACGCGGGATAGGTGGCTTTCTATCGATGAGACCGGTCGCCAGCACTATCTTTGCCGCCTCGAATACACGGTCCGCGCCTTCGGCCACGAAGCGCTCACCATCCTGTTTCAGGCGTTCGATACGGCCTTCGATCAAACCAACGCCATAGTTACGGCCCTGCTCGCGCAACAATTCCAGAAGACGCTGGCCCCTGACGCCATTTGCGAAGCCTGGATAATTATGGGTCGTCGGAATGAGGCGCGCGCGGCTATCGCCACCGTCGATCACCGTGACGCGACGGTTGAAACGCGCAAGATAAATAGCCGCCGTGAGCCCCGCAGGGCCGCCACCGATTATGATGCAATCCATGCCTAACCTAACCCAGAAAGAAGAATAATTACGACGGAGAAACAACCTCAAACACATCAAAGGTCCATATGTGTCCTGAGAATCCAGCTGCTGAGCGTTTTCGGCGCGTAACGAGGCCCTGACACGCTTTATCTGGCCCGTTCCAATCAGCTTTAATGAGGCAATTCCAATTGCCGTGCTCGGACTGATCGTCAACATTGCGAGCGTTCTCCTCCTCAGCGGCGGCGGCCATGACCACACCCATTCTCACGGCCATTCCCATGCCGGTCATGATCACGTTCAGGAGGAGCTCTACGATCTGCAAACGAGCGTTGGTCCAGCGACGCTGGAAATATTTGAAAAGAGCATATCGACGACCGACGACGTTCCATTGAGACCATGCGTTCTGATGACACGCGCCAAATCTTCGCCATGTCGGCGCGGGCAGGTTATCTGGAATCAATCGGGGAAATCCCTGAGCCTCACACTCGGCGCATCGCGATAACGACATGCGAGCAGCCGTTATTCATGTTCTAGCCGACGCGGCGGTTTCGCTATTGGTTATCGTCGGTCTGTTGCTCGGCCAGTTTCTCGGCTGGGCTTGGATGGACCCCATCGTGGGGCTCGTCGCCGCTGTCGGTCTCGCCACTTGGGCTGACACTTTGGTGCGTGACACAGGCGCTGTCTTGCTCGATATGAACCCTTATCAGAACATGGTGCAGCGCATGCGGGCCACGATAAAAACTGACGGCGCCCGGATAATGGATTTACATCTGCGGCGCCTCGGCCTCGGTCATTTGGGCGCGATCTTTTCGGTTGCAACCCGAGAGCAACGAGGCTCCACTACTATCAATCATTGCTCAGCCGATTTCACTCTTTGTCCCACGTGACAGTTAAGGTCCACCGACAATGACGAGGGGCTGCTTGTGCGGTAGATCGCATCCACCTATGAACCGATCGAAGAGGTCCTTTTTGCTGCGATCCCTATGTCCGCTTTTGATGCTGTGGACGGCTCCTCCACGGCACGAGAGTGCCAAGGATGTGGGTGCAGTTTGAGGCTCCCACGATTCGGGGGAGCTACCTATGCAAATCTCGACGATCAATCTCGATATCGCCAAGTCGGTCTTTCAAGTGCATGGTGTTGGTCCGGCCGGCCAAGTGGTCGTACAACGGCAGTTGAGGGGCCGGTAGGTCTTGGCATATCTCCAGAAACTGCCGCCATGTCTGGTAGGGTCGGATTTAGATTTGGATGGACGCTGTTGGACAGTGTTGGACGGACGATTTGGCGGAGGGAGCGGGATTCGAACCCGCGATACGGTTTCCCGTATACACACTTTCCAGGCGTGCGCCTTCAACCACTCGGCCACCCCTCCGCAGGGCGGACCGTCATATAGCGTCAGCGCGTCCGCATGCAAACAGCGGGGCGCGCGGCGATGAGCATGGGCACAGACGCGATGATGGCGTTGACGCGCCACGACGGGATGATCGCTGCGAGTCGGATCATTACGGCACACGATAGAACGGATCGGGAAGCTGGAATGTTTTCTGCGCGTGACCGCCGGCCAAATCCGAAGGCTGGTCTCCGATGTTGGCGATGATCGTGTATCCCATCGCCTCGATTTGCGCTCTGATCGGGGTTTTGAAGTCGGCGGCGGACGCGAAATGCGATCCGTCGGGCACCATGTAGAGTTTCGCGTAGCCGCGGTAGCCGGAAGCAGCGAGATTGCGCTGCGTCGCCGCACGTTGGGATTGCGGACGCCCCGTGATGAAGAACACCGTGACCCCCGCTTCCTTGGCCGAACGGAAAAGCTCAAGCATTGGCTTGATCGGAGGATCGCGCCCGAGTTGATCCCACGCGGCCCATCCGCAAGGAGCGCCCGACCCTAGATCGCAGGGCCCGCGGATCGGGCGGCCGAAATCGTCGAGCTTGATGATCTCCCAATTGGAAAGCACGGTCTCGTCGATGTCGAGGACCAAGGCGGGGCGGGCAACCTTGTCGGCCTGTGACGCGATCCAGGCTTTCGCTTCGGACGAGACGGCCGCAAGGTCACGTTCATAGGCACCTGAGTCATGGTAGGCGAGCGCCGCACGGCCCGCGTCTCCGACGTTGGGCGGCTGCGACCCGGGCGCCATGAAACCGCCCGAGGTTGTAAATTCGGCGGGGACGGGAGCACAGGCGCAGAGCAGAACGAGAAGGGCTCCGGCCGAGCGCGCCTGCAGGCTCTTCCACGCGATGGGGAAGATCGTCACATTCCCCTCGACGAAAAGAACGTGAGGCACGCTGCAGCGCGTGCCGTCACGGCCTCATTTGCCACGCGAGGGGTGCCATTCGATGATGCGGACCGGCGTCGGATTCCAGCCGCTGCACGGGTTGAATTGCTGTGGGCAGTTCGAAATCACGACCAGCACGTCCTTTTCGGCGCGCAGATCCACGTAGTCGCCGGGCTCGCTCAAGCCGTCGACGATTTCCGTCGAGCCGTCATGGCGCACCGGCACGTTCATGAAGAAGTTGATGTTGGCGGGGATGTCGCGCGGCTCCATGCCGTGCGCGCGCAGCGCGGTGATGAAGTTGGTCCGGCAGCTCGGCGTGCCCTTGATGCCGTAGCGCATGTGGTTGACTTCGGTGCTGCAACAGCCGCCGATCGTGTCGTGGTGGCCGACCGTGTCCTCGACGACGGTCATCAAGACCTCGCCGAGATCGGAAACCAGCTTGAACCCTTTCCCGACATAGACGGAACGGTTGATCTTGATCGTGTTCGCGGCATTGTAACGGTTCTCGTGGTTTTCCGCGTCGTAGACGAGAAAATCGACGGCCTGCTGGCCCTCGAGATCGATGATGCGCAAGTGATCTCCCTTGGCGAGCTTGCAGGTGAAGGGGCCCGGTTCGACGACGCGATCGGAAATCGCCGTGCCCGGAAACTGCAGCGCCGCGCCGAGCTTTTGGGGACCGACGCGTGCCTTGGCCTCGGCGGCGCGCCTCAAGGATTTCTCGCGCTCTTTTGCGGCGAGCGCTCGCGCATGCGCGGCCCGTTCCTCGTCCTTGACATGGTCGCCTTCCAGAAGAATTCCGGCCATGGGCGCCTCGCATCGACAAATGTCTTGGGTATTCAACCGTGCGCGGTCGAGACTTGCAACAATATTCCCCGGATGATGAGCGCCTCTCGATTCCGGCATTCTGCGGCATGGCGGAGCGCCGGAATTCGTGTGGGTGTCGTCGAGGCAATCCTTCCGGGAATTCCGGCTCGACAATTGGCCTTGCTTTTGGCTGCCATGTTATTACATCTGTCATAACCTTCGGAGGGTGTGCGCATGGTCGAGCTCAAGGTTCGCAAAATTGGCAATTCTCTCGGAGTCGTGCTCCCTAGGGAGGTGCTCTCTCGCCTGAGCACCAACGAGGGTGCGCGGCTCTATCTGACGGAAAGCCCGGGGGGTGGTTATCGGCTCACGCCTTACGATCCTTCCTTCGAAAAAAAGATGGCCAAGGCCGAGGACATCATACGCCGCTACCGGAACACGCTTTCCGTGCTGGCGCGATGAAAGAACCGCTTTGGATTGACGAGCGGGATGCATTGATACTGCACGATCGATTGTTGGCCCTCGATGGTGGCGCGGCCGGTTTACGCGACAATGGCGTCTTGAAATCGGCGCTGGCGCGACCGCGGCAGCATTTTGCTTATGTGAGTGGCAGTGAGATCGTTCGGCTTGCCGCCCTCTACACCGCGAGCATCGTTCGTAATCACCCTTTTGTCGACGGCAACAAGCGCACAGGCTTCGTGATCGGCACCCTATTCCTGGAACTCAACGGTTATGGCTTCACGGCGAGCGAGGAAGATGCGGCGAATGCGGTTTTGGCGCTTGTAGCCCAAGACATCGAAGAGAGTGAATACACCGAGTTCTTGCGGGCGCACGTGAAATCCTTTCGCCGATCGCGCTAACGATTTCAGATTACCACCGCTCAAACGGCTTTGGAGACCCGACGCCTCACCCGCAAGGCGGGCACGCAATCAGCTCGCGATGCGCGGGCTTCGCGGCGGAACTTCGAGCGATGCTCTTCGTTGCCGAAAGGTCCGCGGCCGGAACCCTGCAAAGCACCCGATGGAAATGCGTTCCCTCGAGCCTACGCTGAAGCTCGCCAAGCGTCCGATTCACCCGATGCTGGTGCCGTTTCCGATCGTGTGCTTCGTCGGCACTTTCCTCAGCGATCTCGCCTATTGGCGAACCATGGACATGATGTGGGCCGATGTTTCGGCCTGGCTCGTGACGCTCGGGGTCGTGTTGGGCGTGCTGGCCGCCCTCGCAGGCCTCGTCGACTTCCTCGGGAACCGTTTGATCCGCGAACAGCGTCCCGCATGGCCGCACGTGCTCGGCAACGTGGTGGTTCTGGTGCTGAGCTTCATCAACGCCCTCGTGCATAGTCGAGACGCGTGGACCTCGGTCGTGCCGACCGGCCTCATTCTTTCGGGTGTGACGGTCCTCGTTCTGCTCTTCACCGGGTGGATGGGCTGGTCGCTCGTGTATCGCCACGGTGTGGGAATCGCCGAATGAAACGCGCTCGACATCGCCGAGCATCCGCGGCGCGCCGCCTCGCGCCGATTTTTCTTGCCGCGCTCGCGCTCACCGGATGCAACAGCGAGGATCCCGATCCGCGCAGCCAGATTGGCCCCAACCCCGATCTTCCGCCCATCGAGCAATATTTGTTGGCGCCGATGCACATCGCCAAAGTGGTCGGCTGGAAAGAGGGAGAGAAGCCGACCGTCCCACCGGGGCTACAGGTGCAAGCTCTTGCGACGGGGCTCGAGCATCCGCGATCGCTTCACGTCCTTCCCAATGGGGACGTCTTGGTCATCGAGTCGCGCGCGCCCGATCTGCACCCGATCCGGCGGCCGAAGGACCTCATCATGGGTTGGGTCGAATCCATGGCGACCTCTTCCGGTGAGAGCAAGGGCAGCAATCGAATCACGCTGTTGCGCATGAACGACGCCGGGGCGGTCCAGACGAGAAGCGTCTTTCTCGACCATCTGAGCTCGCCCTTCGGAGCGGCCTTGGTCGGGAATGATATCTATGTAGCCGACACCGACGCGATCCTGCGCTACCCCTACACGCCAGGGGACACGCAGATGACCAAGCCGGCGACCACGCTGACGCCGCTGCCAGGCGGCCCGATCGACCACCATTGGACCAAGGATTTGGTGGCCAGCAAGGATGGATCCTTGCTTTATGTCGGGATCGGCTCGAACAGCAACATCACCGAGAACGGCATCGAGGCCGAAAAGGATCGAGCCGCGATCTGGGAAGTGGATAGGGCATCCGGCCGCTTCCGCGTCTTCGCTTCGGGATTGCGCAACCCGAACGGATTGAGTTTCGAGCCGCAGACGGGCGCGCTCTGGGCGGTGGTGAACGAGCGCGACGAGCTCGGGCCGAACCTCGTGCCGGATTACCTGACTTCTGTGAAGGAGAACGGCTTTTATGGATGGCCTTACAGCTATTACGGCCAGCACGTCGATCCGCGGGTCATGCCGCAGCGACCCGACCTCGTGGCGAGCGCCATCGTGCCCGATTATGCACTCAGCTCGCATGTGGCGCCCTTGGGCCTCGTCTTTTACACAGGAACGAACCTTCCCGAAAATTTCCGCGGGGGCGCCTTTGTCGGCGAGCATGGAAGCTGGAACCGCAAGACGCTGAACGGCTACAAGGTCGTCTACATCCCCTTCCAAGACGGGCATCCGAACGGTATGGCGCAAGACGTGGTGACGGGCTTTCTCAATTCGGATGGGCAAGCGCGCGGCAGGCCTGTCGGGCTTGCGGTCGATCGAACCGGCGCGCTCCTCATTGCCGACGATGTTGGAAACACGGTGTGGCGTGTCTCCGCGGCAGCGAAGTGAGGGGCGCCGAGAAAGAAAGCTCAAGCGCCAGGACAGACCCCAGATGCCGCGCCCCCGGCAAGCGAGCACGGCCTGCCGCTTTTGTGCTGGCGGGTCGAGCGTGTGTCACACGGGATGGCGCTGGTGACCTGCCAACAGGCCATAGACGAAGAGCACGACTATCGCGCCGACGACGGCCCCGAGGAAGCCCGCGGATTCTCCCGGCTGATACCAGCCGACGGATTGCCCAAGGTAGGTCGCGACGAATGCGCCCACAATTCCCAGAACGGTCGTCAGAATGAAACCCTTTGGCTCCTTTTTGTCGCCGGGCATTATGAATTTTGCAATCACGCCCACGATGAAGCCGATGATGATCGTCCCAATGATGCTCATTTGACTGCCATGCTCACCTGATTGCTCTTGTGTTAAACTAGGCACGTCTCGAGGGAGCTCGAGATAATGCCGGCAAAAGGCGAATTGATAAAGACCAAAGTTTCAAGGCCGACCGTCGAGCTCGACCTCTGCTTACGCGATCGCGGAGTTTGCAATTCGAGAGGTCGCGGAGAGCTGGCCGCCGCTCGACGCGCGGTCCTGCTTGCCTCGAGGCAATCGAGAGCACGCGATCGGAGGCTGTGCATGCCTCTTTCCTTCTCGTCGCATCGTGTTGCATCTTGTTCAGCCGCATTCGCGTTTCCCTCACCAGCATCGGAAAGCGCCCTTGAAAATCGCCGAGCTCAAGACCTTCATGGTCGGCAACCCTCCACCCCGCCAGGGGGGGCGCTACTTCCTTTTTCTCAAGCTCCTGACCGACACCGGAATCGAGGGGCTGGGGGAGGTCTACGCCGCGAGCTTTCGGCCACGAACGATCATTGCCATGATCGAGGACGTATTCGAGCACCATGTGCTCGGCGCCGACCCGTTTCGCATCGAGGCGCTCTGGCGCAACGTCTATGGGCGCGGTTACTCGCTGCGTCCCGACATCTCGCTGATGGGCGTGCTCTCCGGAATCGAGATGGCGCTTTGGGACATCGTCGGCAAAGCGCTGGACAGGCCGGTCTACGAGCTGTTGGGCGGGAAAGTGCACGAGCGGCTTCGCACCTATACCTATCTTTATCCCGACGAGCCGGGCGCCGACGCCTATTCGGACAGCGCGGTCTATCGCGATCCGGATGCGGCCGCGGCACGCGCGCTCGGCTACGTGGCGCAAGGCTTCACGGCGGTGAAATTCGATCCGGCGGGGCCTTACTCGGCCTTCGATCCGCGCCAACCGAGCCTCGAGCGACTGAGCTTGAGCGAAAGTTTCTGCAAGGCGCTTCGAGCCGCCCTGGGGGACCGATGCGACCTCCTGTTCGGCACGCATGGCCAGTTCACGGCGTCCGGCGCTGTCCGCCTCGCCCGCAAGCTCGAGGCCTATGATCCGCTCTGGTTCGAGGAGCCGACGCCGCCCGAGGTTCCGGAGGAGATGGCGCGGGTGGCGGCGCAGACGTCGATCCCCATCGCCACGGGAGAACGCCTGACCACCAAATACGAGTTCTCGCGCGTTCTCGAGACGAAGGCAGCCTCCATCCTGCAGATGAATCTCGGGCGCGTCGGCGGCCTTCTCGAAGCCAAGAAGATCGCCGGCATGGCGGAAGCCCACTATGCGCAGATCGCGCCGCATCTTTATTGCGGCCCCGTCGTCGGCGCCGCGAATATCCAGCTCGCGACTTGCAGCCCGAATTTCCTGATTCTTGAAAGCATCGAACGCTGGGACGGCTTCCAGGCGCAACTCCTCAAAACACCGATCAGCTGGGAAGAGGGATATGTAATTCCCCCGACGAGCCCAGGCCTCGGCGTCGAGCTCGACGAAGAGGTGGCGCTCGCGCATCCCTACGACGGCGATGCCCTTCATCTCATGCCAACGACGAAGCCGGTCGGGCCGCCAGATTGACCACCTTGAGAGGGTGACGAGATGCGTTACGGATTTATCGGTCTCGGTAACCTCGGCGGAAAGCTCGCGGCGCGCCTTTTGCGCGCGGGCTTCGACCTCACGCTGCATGATCTTTGTGCCGAAGCCGCAACCGAGCTCGTTGCCGAGGGAGCGAAATGGGCCGCGACGCCCAAAGCCATGGGCGAGATGGTGGACGCCGTAGTTACCTGCCTGCCGTCACCTTTGGTTTCGGAGAGCGTGGTCGCCGGCGAAAGCGGCGTACTCGCTCACCTCAGACCCGGATCGACTTGGATCGAGATGAGCACCAATGATCAGGACACGATAGAGCGGCTCGCAAAAATCGCCGCGACGCACGGCGTCACAACTTTGGAAGCCCCTGTCACGGGAGGCGTGCACCTTGCCGCGCGGGGCGAAATCACGATCCTTGTGGGGGGCGAGGCCGATGTTCTCGCGCGCCATCGCGTGGCGCTCGAGGCGCTCGGGAAGCAGATCTTTCATGTAGGGCGCGTCGGCAGCGCCTCGGTGATCAAGGTCGTCACCAATATGCTCGCCTTCGTGCATCTTGTAGCGGCCGGTGAGGCGCTGATGCTCGCCAAACGCGCCGGGCTTGATCTCGCGCAGGCCTTTCACGTCATCAAGTCGAGTTCCGGCAACAGCTTCGTGCATGAAACCGAATCTCAGCTCATCCTCAACGGAAGCTACAACATCAATTTCACCTTCGATCTCGCCTGCAAGGATCTCGGGTTCGCGATGAAGCTCGGGCGTGATTTGGGCGTGCCGCTCGATCTCGCGTCACTCACGGCGCAGACGTTCATTCGCGCGCGAGAGGCCTATGGTGGAGCGGCATGGTCGACGAAGGTCGTGAAGTTGCTCGAGGATGCGTTGCACACCGATCTTCGCGCCCCAGGTTTTCCGGCCGAGCTCTAGTCTGGAGCGGTCGAGCTTCGGAACAACGCTACGCCGCGCGGCTCTCCGGCACGAATTTCGTAAGCGAAAAACGACAGCGGACGCCGTCGGGATGGTAGTCGATGTGAATATCCGCCCCCGGCCCGCAGGGAAGGAAATGCATAAGATGCGAGCCGCGAGCGTGCCGGCACTCGCCATGAGCGGATCCTTCGAATGTCCGCGCTTTGAAGTTGGCCGTCCCGCCCTTGCCGGGCTGCAACCCTTCGGCTCAGTCCGTCGCTTCGCTGGGCTCGGCGGTGGCCTTTGCGGCTGGCCGACGCGGCGCCTTGTGAACGGCCGTTTCGGCGGGCACGAGGTCGGCATGAATGGGGTTCGGGACATGCTCCAAGGTGGCGCCCGTGGCGGCATCCGCAACCATGCCCACGATACCGCCAGCCACGATATTTCCCGCAAAGCCCGCGGCACCACTGCCTGCGATTTGAGTTTTCACGGGAATCTCTTGCGGGCGGTATCCTGGTTCCTCGAATTTCACCACGAATTCGTCCTTGCGATTCACCGTGAGCGTGCACGGGGTCGTGCAACTGAATCCCGTGGATGTGGAGGCTTGCGCTCCCGACGGCTCCGAGGTGATCTGCATGGCTTCGGACGTGCCGCGCGTGACAGTCGCGCAACCGGCCACGCACAGCGCCGAAACGAGCGCCGCCGACAGATGGATTATTTGCATTCCCCAGCCCTCCGCCTGTGTGAAATTGCACGGGCCAACCGGGGAGACAAGAGGCTAGCAGCAACTTAGCCACAGCTGGTCTAATTGAAGGAGCCCAACGACAAGGGGACGTTCCTTGGAACATTCCGGTCCCGGGTCGGTGACAGGCGCTCGGCGCCGGGCACTGAGACTGGCGCGCCGTGGCGCACCCAGTCGGCCGCGATCTGACCGATCACCGGAGCGAGCTGGATGCCGTAGCCGCCGGCACCCGCCGCGGTCACGAGGCTTTCCTGCGACGGGTCGAGGACGCCGACGAAGGGCCGATGATCGGCCGTGACGGGATAGAGCCCGGCCCAGCCTCTGCCGAGGCGAGCGCCCGGCAGGTCGGGCAGGCGCTCCAGGAGAAGCTCGGCGAGCTTTTCCTTCGACGCATCATTGCACTGCTCGTTGTAATTGTCCGGATCTTCGGCGGCGGCGCTCGCCGCTTTGTGGATTTCGGCGATGAGCTCACCGCGTTTGTCGTGGCGAAAATTGAGGCCGGTGCCTTCGCCGTTCACGAGATCCATGACCATCGGCATAGTGTATTCGAGCGGCGGGTCGAGATGGATCACGATGGCCTCGTGCCGCTCGGGGCAGATATGCAGGCTCTGACCGAAAAGCTCGGCAACCGCGGGGGCCCAAGCGCCGGCGGCGTTGACGACGACATCGGCTTCGATCACGCCCTTTTGCGTCTCGAGAACGTAGGCGCCGCTTCGTCGCCTGACGCCGAGAAGCTTGCAGGATTGTCGAATCTCGCCGCCGCGAGCGCGGACCTTCTGCGCAAGGAAGTTGCACATCTCATGGGGATAGAGAAAGCCATTGTCCGGCCCGAAGATTCCGCCTTCGAGACCCACTGTGCTGAGGTGCGCAACGAGCTGCCGCAACTCGCTCGCGGGATAGAGCCGCGACCGCAATCCCGCCTCCTTCTGCATCTCGACCGAGCGGGCGAAGAGATTCATCTGCGCTGGCGTCCGCGCAAGGCGCAAATACCCGATATGGTTGAATTGAAGCCCGAGGCTTTCCCATTCCCGAAATCGGCGCATGGCATGCACGCGAAGGACGATGTCGAAGGGGTCCGTGAATTGCGTCCCCACCACACCCACCGAACGCCCGCTCGAACCGGAGGCGATAGCGTGGGCCTCGAGGATCGTGACGCGCGTGCCGTGCTCGACGAGGCTGAGCGCCGTGCACAGGCCGAGCGTGCCGGCTCCGATGACAACGACATGCGGCGAGGTTTTCATCGCGGTTGCGCAAGGGCTCCCGATGGCCGATTCGTCTTAAGCAGGAGAGTCACCGTGATGGGTTCGCTCGAGAGGCGATGATGATAACCGAGAACCTTCCACCTCGCGACTGGGGTGTTGTCCGCTCGTCCGCGGTGCGGATCGAGTGCCTCGGCCCCATCACCTGCGAATGGAGCTTAGCGCTCTTGCGCCACTTTCGCGCGAGAACGGGGCCGGTCTCCGGTCATGCTCGACGGCGCTGCCGCGCACCGCAGCTTTAGGATCGAGGAGCAGCCTTAGTGAGCACCGGTCGGGTCGAAATCGTCGTGATCGGGGCTGGCGTCGTCGGTCTCGCCTGCGCCTATTATCTTTCGCTGCACCATCGCGCCGGCGAAGTGCTGATCGTAGACCCCAGACCTCCGATGAGTCTCACTTCGGCGGCCTCGGGCGAGAACTATCGCAATTGGTGGCCGCACCCGGTCATGACGGCCTACACCGACTACAGCATCAACCTCATGGAAGCGATCGCTCGAGAAAGCGCGAACCGCATTCACATGACGAGACGCGGCTATGTGCTCGCGACGCGCAAGACCGATCCGACCGCGATGCTGGAAAAGCTTGGAGCCGGATACGCAAGCGAGGCTGCCGAGCCCATCCGCGTCCACGTGCCTGGCGCCTCGAACGCCTATCGGCCGGCCGAGCTTTCGGACTGGGAGAGAGCGCCTGACGGCGTCGATGTTTGCAAGGCCCGAGCCTTATCGGTCGCCATTTCCCGAGCTTCGATCCCGCGATCGCGATGGTGCTTCACATTCGCCGGGCCGGTGACATCAGCGGCCAGCAGCTCGGCGCGCTGATGCTCGAGAATGTCCGCTCGCGTGGCGGCTCGCTGAGAGCCGCGCGCGTCGTCGCAATCGAGCGAGGCGTGGATTTCGTGCTGACGCTTCGCGAGCGCGACGGGATCGAGAGCGTTCGGGCCGGGATCGTCGTGAACGCGGCGGGCCCTTACGTGGGTGACATCGCCGCGATGCTCGGGGAGTCGCTCCCGATCTTGAATGTGGTCCAGCAGAAGATCGCCTTTGCCGACCACGAAGGCGCCATCGATCGAAACATGCCGTTCTCGATCGATCTCGACCGCCAGCTCATCGATTGGACGGATGAAGAGCGCAGTTCGCTTCGCGAAGACACCGCCACGCGCTGGCTGACCGAGCCGATGCCCGGTGCAATCCACTGTCGCCCCGACGGCGGCGAGCAAGGCCAATGGATCAAGCTCGGCTGGGCGTATAACCGCGCGGCCTCCCAGCCGACGGAAGAGCCCGCAACCGATCCGAATTTCCCCGAAATCGTGCTGCGAGGCGCAAGCCGCCTCAATCCTGGCCTCAAGCGATATTACGGACGGCTGCCGCGGCAGATGCGCCATTATGGCGGCTTCTATACGATGACCGAGGAGAACTGGCCGCTCATCGGGCCGATGCGGACAAGGCGCGCTTACGTCGCGGGTGCGCTTTCGGGGTTCGGCACCATGGGCGCCTGTGCTGCGGGCGCGCTATGTGCCGCTTGGGTGCGCGAGACGGCGCGTCCCGCGTTTGCGTCGGCGCTCAGCCTCGCGCGTTACGAGGACAAGGTCCTCATGCGCCAATTGCTCGATGGAGCCGATACCGGAGTTCTGTAGCTTGCGTCACGCCCACGTTCCCGCAACCATCGGGAAGTTCGACGCGTTGGACTCAATCGGTTTGCGAGCGCGGCGGGTTATCTTTGGTTCTGCTTTCCACGCGTCTCGCTTCGAGCGAAGCGGTTCGCGAAGCAGAGACGGACGGGAGGAAAACGTGCCTTCCAAGAAAGACAAGCCCACTCCTCGATTGACGGCCGAAGTCGCGATGAAGATGACGCCGACAATCGGTGCGCCGCCCAGCGAGGTGAGGCGCATGCAAGACGCCAAGGCCGCACCCGAGAAATCGGCCAAGGTCAAACCGCGAAGCGCGAAAGCTCGCTTCACGGGTGCCTTGCCGAAAACCTCCGCCTCCAAAAACTCCACCCTAGAGAACCGGCGCTCTCGCGGCAAATCGTAAGGCCAGATTCCGCTTTGGGCGCGCAGCTTCTTTGCCGTCCCGGCGATCGTGCGGCCTTGAGAGCGGGCGCCGGCCAGCTCGTCCCTCTCGGTCGGCGCGAACGTCACCTCCGGCGATCGTGGTCGCCCGTCAGATCTCTCCCGCTCGCCGGAGTCATGAACGGCGTAGAGGCCGACGCAATTCTCTTTGTGTCGGGGCGCGATACCGTGCCAAGAGAAGGGCGGTTTCGATGCGCCAGGGAGGTCGAGATGAATGAAAGCGAGATCGAGAAGGCCGTTGATGAATTCGAGGCGGCGCGCGAGCGCGGGGAGCATTTTCCGAACGCCTGGGCGGATCGCCTCTCGATCGATGACGCCTATCGCATCCAGCTCGGCCTGATCCGGCGCCGCTGCTCCAAGACGAGACAACGGCGCATCGGCTGGAAGGTGGGCCTCACGGCGCGCGCCATCCAGCAGCAATTCGGCTTCGACGAGCCCGTGTTCGGTTGCCTTCTTGAACGAGGCAAGGTCGAAAGCGGTCACCGTTTCACTTATGCCGACCTCATCCGCCCCGGCTTTGAGAACGAGCTCTGCGTCGAGCTTTCGCGCGATGTCTCACCCGGCGCGTCCTTCGCCGATGTGGCCTCGGCGGTGAGCGCGATCCATCCGGCGCTCGAGATCATCGAGACGCGCGGTGACTTCGTGGGTCAGATCGCGCTCGCGCTTGCCGATAACGCGCAGCAATTCGCCTTCGTGCTCGGGCCGCCTGTTCCCGTGGCGAAAGCAGGCGAACTTTCGAAACGCGTGGCGCATGTGCGCCTGAACGACGTCGAGGTCGACGAGGGGCGAGGCGATGCGGTCCTCGGCCATCCTTTCAACTCCGTTTCCTGGCTCGCGACGAAGCTCGCCGAGTTCGGCGAAAAGCTGCGCGCGGGTGAATTCATCATGACGGGGTCGTTCACGCGCCAATTCCCGATCTCGGCCGGCGATCGCGTCGAGACGGAATTTGAGGGGATCGGCAAAGTTTCGACGAGCTTCGGTTGACGGAACATCTCGGTTCTGTGCCTGACCTCGCTCTGCTCGTTGACCCCGAAGGCGGAAAGCCGGTCTTTGGATGGAAGAGCGGGAATATCTGGTTGCCGCTTTCGCGGGCATGAGCGGATAGGTTTGCGCCCTTCGCCGCACACCGCATTCGCGCCATTGCGCAACGTCACAAATTCGTCAAACTCGGCGCATGGCGCTCGGGCATCTCGCCTTGGCCGAGCCCGCGTTTCAAGGGGATGGAGGGATCGACGTGGACGCAAGGCAAGTGCGGACGAAGGAGGACGCGAAACGCATCGTCGAGGAGCGCGGCCTCTCCCATGTGAAGCTCGGCCTCACCGATATCGACGGCATCATGCGCGGCAAATATGTAAGCCGCTCGAAATTCTTCTCGGTCCTCGAAAAGGGGTTGAGCTTCTGCGACGTGGTGCTCGGCTGGGATTCGAACGATCAGCTTTATGACAACGTCGCCTACACGGGCTGGCACACCGCCTATCCTGACGCTCCGGTCCGGGTCGTGCCGGAAAGCTGCAGGGACTTGCCGGTCGAAGGCGACATGCTTTTCTTTCTTGCCGAGTTCGACAAACAAGCCGAGGCCATCTGTCCGCGCGGCCTTTTGCGGCGGGTGCTGAAGCGGGCCTCGGATCTCGGCTGTTCGGTCGAATCCGCCGTCGAGTTCGAATTCTTCGTCTTCGAGGAGACGCCGCGCTCGGTGCGCGAGAAGGGGTATCGCGATCTCAAGCCGATCACGCCCGGATATTTCGGCTATTCGGTGCTGCGCTCATCGGTGCATGCCGATTTCTATGCCGACCTCATGCGCCAATGCGAGCAGATGGGCATTCCGCTCGAAGGTTTGCACACCGAGACCGGTCCCGGCGTTCTCGAAGCCGCAATCACCCACTCGCCGGCGCTCGAGGCGGCGGACCGGGCGGTGCTGTTCAAGACCTTCACCAAGGTGCTGGCGCAAAAGCGCGGCTGGATGGCGAGTTTCATGGCCAAATGGTCGCCGAGCTGGCCCGGGCAAAGCGGCCACCTCCACATGTCGCTCTTCGACCGGAAGGGCAAAGGCCTCTTCCATGACGCCAAAAAACCGCATGCGATGTCGGACATGATGCGCTGGTTCGTTGGCGGCCAGCAGGCGCTCATGCCGGAACTTCTCGCCATGGTGGCCTCGACGGTGAACAGCTATCGCCGCCTGATCCCTGGCTTCTGGGCGCCCACCGAAGCGAGTTGGGGCGTGGAAAATCGCACCTGTGCGCTTCGCGTCATTCCCGGCTCCGCCTCGAGCCAGCGGGTCGAGTACCGGATCGCGGCCGCCGACATCAACCCTTATGTGGCGCTCGCCGCAGCCATCGGATCGGGACTTTACGGCGTCGAGAACAAGATCGAGCCGGATGCTCCCGTCGAGGGCAACGCCTATGCACAGAAATTCCCGAAGAAGCGCGCCTTGCCGCGCACCTTGACCGAGGCCGCCGAAAGGCTGAAGGGATCGAAAGCGGCGCGCGAGCTCTTCGGCGACGCTTTCGTCGACCATTACGCCGCGACGCGCGAATGGGAGGAGCGCGAATTCCGCCGTGCCATCACGGATTGGGAGCTCGCGCGATATTTCGAGATCATCTGACCGCGAGAATTACGTCGCGGACCGTGTTTGAGGAGCAGCCATGCCAGAGATCGTTTGCGTCTCCCCTGTCGATGGACGCGAGGTGGCGCGGCGCAAGACGGCGTCGGGCGCCGAGATCGAGACGGCGCTTGGCCTCGCGCGCGAGGCGCAACGAAGCTGGGCGGAAGTGCCGCTCGACGAACGTATCGCGACGGTGATGCGCGGCGTCGAGGCACTCGGCGCCATGAACGAGGACATCGTCTCCGAGCTCGCCCTGCAGATGGGCCGCCCGATCCGCTACGGCGGGGAGTTCCGGGGCGTCGAGGAGCGCGCCCGTCATATGGCGTCGATCGCCGGGAAGGCGCTCGCCCCTCTCGTGCCCGAGGCGAGGGAGGGCTTCCGGCGAATGGTGAAGCGCGAGCCGCTCGGCGTGGTCCTCGTGATCGCGCCCTGGAACTACCCTTATCTCACGGCGATCAACTCGATCGTGCCGGCGCTCATCGCCGGCAATGCGGTCATCCTGAAGCACGCGGCCCAGACGATCCTGGTCGGCGAGCGTTTTCAGCAAGCCTTCGATCGCGCCTCCCTGCCCAAGGGACTCTTCACCCATCTCGTGCTGAGCCATGAGGACACGGCGCGGATGCTCACTGACGGCGCGGTCGATCACGTCAATTTCACGGGCTCGGTCGCTGGCGGCAAAGCCATCGAGAAAGCGGCGGCCGGAAGCTTCACGAGCCTTGGCCTCGAGCTCGGCGGCAAGGACCCCGCCTATGTGCGCCCCGACGCCAACTTCGATCACGCGGTCGAGAATCTCGTCGACGGCGCCTTCTTCAATTCCGGCCAATGCTGTTGCGGCATCGAACGCATCTATGTGCACGAGGCTTTGCACGACCGTTTCGTCGACGCTTATGCGGAGCTCACCCGTCGCTACGTCCTCGGCAACCCGCTCGATCAGGCGACCACCCTCGGCCCGATGGCGCATCTTCGCTTCGCCGATCTCGTTCGCCGCCAAACACGCGAGGCGCTCGACAAAGGCGCGCGAGGCCTCGTCGACGCCAAAGCCTTCGCGGCGAATGCCGAAGGCACGCCCTATCTTGCGCCGCAAGTGCTCGCCAGGGTCGATCACACGATGAGCGTCATGGTCGATGAGAGCTTCGGCCCCGTCGTCGGCATCATGAAGGTGAAATCGGATGAGGAAGCGATCTCGCTCATGAACGACAGCCCGTACGGTTTGACCGCCTCGATCTGGTCGACCGACACGGATGCGGCCGAGAGGATCGGGGATCGCATCGAGACCGGCACCGTGTTCATGAACCGATGCGATTATCTCGATCCGGCGCTCGCCTGGACCGGCGTCAAGGACACGGGCCGCGGCGCATCCCTCTCGGAGATCGGCTACGCGATGCTCACGCGGCCCAAATCCTTCCACCTGCGCCACGGCATTTGAGCCCCGATCCCTTTCGGGTGATCGGCGAGCCCATCCGCACCTGCCACGCCAATTTTGCAAGAGGACACCGATGCCCGAGATGCTCACCGCCAACTGGAATTATCCGACTCGCGTCCTCGTGGGTCCGGGCCGTCTCGCCGAGCTCGGCGAGGCTTGCAAGGGCACCGGCATGAAGCGTCCCTTGATCGTTACCGACAAAGGGCTTGCGGAGAGTTCCGTGATCGAGAAGACGCGCACGGCGCTGGCGAAGTCGGGACTTCCGGTCGCCGTCTTCTCGGATGTGCGCGGCAATCCGACCAAAGCCAATCTCGACGCGGGCATCGAGGTGTTCCGCAAAGGAGGACATGACGGCGTCATCGCGATCGGTGGCGGCTCGGCGCTCGATGTCGGCAAGACCATCGCCTTCATGCACGCGCAGACACGGCCGGTTTGGGATTTCGAGGATATCGGTGACTGGTGGACGAGGGCGCAGACGAAGGACATCGCCCCGATCATCGCCGTGCCGACGACGGCAGGCACGGGCTCGGAAGTCGGGCGCGCTTCCGTTCTCACGAACGAGGAAACGCATCAGAAGAAGATCATCTTCCACCCGCTCATGCTGCCTCGGATCGTGATTGCCGATCCGGAGACCACGATCGGCTTGCCGCCTTTCCTCACCGCGGCCACAGGTTTCGACGCGCTCGCCCATTGCTTCGAGGCTTATTGCGCGCCGGGCTTTCATCCGCTTTCGGACGGCATCGGGCTCGAGGGCCTGCGGCTCATCAAGGAATACCTGCCGCGGGCGTTCAAGAACGGCGCCGACGTCGAGGCGCGTTCGCGCATGCTCGCCGCCGCGTCGATGGGCGCCACCGCGTTCCAGAAAGGGCTCGGCGCCGTGCACTCGATCTCGCACCCGATCGGCGCCTTCTACGACACCCATCACGGCCTCACCAACGGTGTGGTGCTCCCTTACGTGATGCAATTCAATCGCGACACGATCGAGGACAAGATGAAGCTCCTCGCGCGCTTCCTCGATTTGCCGAAGCCCGGCTTCGATGGCGTGATGGAATGGGTGCTCGCTTTGCGCAAGGAGCTCGGCGTGCCGCACAGCCTCGCCGAGCTCGGCGTCAAGGAAGATCGCATCGAGGAGATGGCCTTAAAGGCGGTCGATGATCCCTCCACGGGCGGCAATCCGGTCCCGATGAAGGCGCCCGATTTCGCCAAGGTGATGCGCGCCGCCTTGCGCGGCGATGTGGCGGCGGCGGTGCAGGAGTGATGGGTCTAACCCAGAAGCGTCGTCAGCTTCGGACGAGAATACGCAAATTGCATACCGTCCACGTTCTGAAATCAAACGAGTCTAATATAATGTCGAAATTCGTTCACTGGCGCCCAGTTATGTGGCGTGTTACCTCTCGTGAGAGGATAGGAGCGGGCCATGAGCAGGACCCTTGAGATTGTCAGCATCGTGGTGCCCATAGTGTCGGCCATGATCGCTGTGGCCATGGGAGCCAGCAAGGTTCGCTTTCTTCGCGAGGCGACCGGCGACAAAAGCTTATTGACTGCGATTTTGGGGGGATCGTGGCTCGTCAAATGATAGCCCGCTAAAGAGGGGGGTTAAATGACGCAGATTCCGCTCGGTCACGGCTGAAAATTATCACGTTGCGACCCTCAATGCGTCGCGTCCGGCATCGAGGCTTTCTTGCGCTCGATGAATTCACGCAGCGCCTCGTCGACCCCCGGATCGATCGGCGGTGCCTCGTATTCGGCGAGCACCTTCTTCCAGGCCTTGTTGGCGCGTTGCGCCGCGTCGAGCGAGCCTTCCGCCTCCCATTGCTCGACAGAATTGTTGTCGGCGAGCGAGGAACGGTAAAAGGCGCTTTCGAAATTGCGCTGCGTGTGGGCGCAGCCGAGGAAATGCGTGCCGGGCGAGACCTCACGAAAGGCCTCGAAGCCTTGTCCGTTCTCCGAAAGGTCGATGCCTTTCGCCAGCACATGCATGGCGCCGAGCTGGTCGAAGTCGAGCATGAACTTTTCATAGGACGCGGTGAGGCCGCCTTCCGTCCACCCCGCGGCGTGCAACACGAAATTGGTCCCGGCGAGCACGGTCGGCAAGAGCGTGTGGGCGCTCTCGTAGGCGGCTTGCGCGTCCGCGAGCTTCGAGGCGCAAAGGGAGCCGCCGGTGCGGAACGGCATCCTCATCCGCCGCGCCAATTGCGCGGCTCCGAAAATTGCGAGCGTCGCCTCCGGCGTGCCGAAGGTCGGCGCGCCCGATTGCGTCGACAACGTCGAGACGAAGGTGCCGAAGATCACCGGCGCGCCGGGGCGCACCAATTGCGTGAAGGCCGTGCCGGCGAGAACCTCGGCGAGCACCTGCGTCAGCGTGCCGGCAACCGTCACCGGGCTCATCGCGCCCGACAAGATGAAGGGCGTGATGATGCAAGCCTGATTGTTGAGCGCATAGGCTTCGGCCGCGCCGAGCATGATCGTGTCCCAAACGAGCGGCGAGTTCGCGTTGATCAGGCTCGTGCAAACGGTGTTTTCCTGGATGAATTCCTTTCCGAACAGGATTTCGCACATCGAAACCGTGTCCTTGGCGCGCTCCGGATGTGTCACCGAGCCCATGAACGGTTTGTCCGAGAGCCGCATATGCGCATAGACCATCTCGAGATGGCGCTTGTTGACAGGGAGATCGACCGGCTCGCACACGGTGCCGCCGGAATGATGGATGAAGGGCGTCGCATAGCTGAGCTTCACGAAGTTGCGGAAATCCTCGATCGTGCCGTAGCGCCGTCCTTGGTCGAGATCGCGCACGAAGGGCGAGCCGTAATTCGGCGCGAAGACCATGGAATTTCCGCCGATATGCACGTTGCGCTCCGGATTGCGCGCATGCTGCACATATTCGGACGGCACGGTGGCGCAAAGCGAACGCGCAAGGCCTCGCGGAAAGCGAACGCGCGTGCCCTTGATGTCGCAGCCCGCTCCTTTGAGAAGCTCGATCGCCCGCGCATGGTCGCGGAACTCGATGCCGATCTCCTCGAGCAGCGTCTCGGCGTTGTGCTCGATGAGCGCGAGACCCTCCTCGCTGAGCACCTCGGTCAACGGAATGGCGCGCGTGATATACGGCACGGACAGAGCCGCGCGTTGCGCGCGCGCCGTGCGGCGGGCCTCACGTCCACGTCGGCCGGAGGGCAGCGACGGCGTCCTGCTGCCGGCGTCCGTTTCCGCGCTGTCGCTCATTTTCCTTCCTCCGTGTGGCTCGGCGGTTTCCCGGTATTATGGCACGCGCGAACCTGGTGCCCAAAACCTCAGCTCCACTCATTCCCGCGAAAGCGGGAACCCGGTCTCGACGAGCACGGCGCGTGAAAGGACTGGTTTCCCACCTTTCGCGGAAATGAGGGAGACGTTATTGCCTTCCCACAACCTTTCTTTGCCCTGGGATTTGGCGCTAGGCTTCGTACATGGCCGGCGTCACCCACATCGTCGAGAGTTCGCTATACGCCAAGGACGTCAAGGTGACGGCGAATTTCTACGCCACCGTGCTCGGCCTTTCGGTTATGCTCGACACGCCGCGTCTCGTCGCGTTCGATGCCGGCAATCACAGCGTGCTTCTCGTTTTTCAGGAAGGTGCGACTAACGAGGATGTCAAAACGGATGAAGGTACGATTCCCGGTCATGACGGAAATGGCCGGCTTCATCTCGCGCTCGGCATTTCCTCCGACAGTCTTCCCGAGTGGCGCCGAAGGCTCGCCGAGCATGGCGTGCCCATCCTCAGCGAAACCCGCTGGAAGGGCGGCGGCACGAGCCTTTATTTCCACGATCCCGATGGGCATGTGGTCGAGCTCGCGACACCCGGCCTTTGGGCCAATTACTGATCAACCCGCGATCCGCAAAAACGGAGCACCAAGATGAGAACAAAAGCGCGCGCGGTGGTGATCGGTGGCGGAGTGGTCGGCGTCTCGACCCTCTATCACCTCGCCAAGAAGGGCTGGTCGGATGTCGTGCTCGTCGAGCGCAAGGAGCTCACCTCCGGCTCGACCTGGCATGCGGCGGGACTCTTGCCGCTCTTCAACATGAGCTACTCGGTCGGCCAGATCCATAAATACTCCGTCGGCCTTTACCGCAGGCTCGAGGCGGAGACGGGCCAGAATGTCGGGTTCCGCCAGGTCTCGAATATCCGCCTTGCCCGCACGCGCGACCGCATGGACGAGTTTCTTTTCTACAAAGGCGTCGCGGAGACCATCGGCATCGAGGTGAAGGTGCTCACCCCCGCGCAGGTGAAGGAAGCCTGGCCGCTTTGCGAGACCGACGGCATTATCGGGGCCATCCAGCATCCGGCCGACGGCTATATTCAGCCGGCCGACCTCACTCAGGCGCTTGCCAAAGGCGCCCGCGCGCTCGGCGCCGAGATCAACCGCAACACGCTCGTCACGGCGATCGAGCGCGGTCCTGCCGGGGGCTGGGTGGTGAAGACCGACAAGGGCGATATCGCCTGCGAGCACGTCGTCGCGTGCACCGGGAATTTCGCGCGCCGCACTGGCGCGATGGTCGGTCTCGACATCCCGGTGATCCCGGTCGAGCATCAGTACATCGTTACCGAGCCGCATCCCGCGATCGTCGAGCGCCAACGCAAGAAGCTTCCCGAGATGGGCGTGCTGCGCGAGGCGGACTCGTCCTGGTACATGCGCGAGGAGAATGGCGGGTTGCTGCTCGGCCCCTACGAAAAAGGAGCGCCCTGCTGTTATGTCGACGGGCCCTCCCCGCAATCCGAATACGAACTTTTCCAGGAGGATCTCGATCGCCTCGCGCCTCATATTGAGACCGCGATCGCGCGCGTGCCGGCTTTCGGCGAGGTCGGCATCAAGAAGGTCTACAACGGCGCCATCGCCTACACGCCTGACGGCTCCCCGATCGTCGGTCCTGCATGGGACCTGCCGAATTTCTGGTTGAACGAGGGTCATTCCTTCGGCGTGACCGCGGCGGGCGGCGCGGGCTGGCAGATCGCCGAATGGATCGTCGAGGGCGAGCCTTCGATCGACATGCTGGGCGTCGATCCGCGCCGCTTCGGCCCCTACGCGACGAAGGGCTATCTCAAGGCGAAGAACGAGGAAGCCTACGCCAACGTCTTCACGCCGCATTACCCGGACGAAGAGCGTCGGGCCGGCCGCCCGCTCAAGACCGCGCCTTGTTACGATCGCATGCGAGACCTCGGCGCCGTGTTCGGTTCGATCTATGGCTGGGAGCGGCCGAACTGGTTCGCGCCGAAGGGCTATGGCATCGACGTCTCCTCGCTGGAAAAGCCCGATGTGCTGACGAATGAGAACCACCCGGCGCCCGATGCGAACGGCAAAGTGAAGGAGATCTGGTCGTTCCGGCGCACAAATTATTTCGAGCCGATCGGCCAGGAGATCCAGAACGTCGCTCAGAATGTCGGCCTTCAGGACATGACGCCCTTCGCCAAGGCGATCGTCTCCGGCAAGGGTGCGCGGCAATGGCTCGACTCTATTCTCGCAAACCGCATCCCCAAGACGCGCGGACGCATCGCGCTCTGCCACCTCCTCACGAAGAACGGCGGCGTGCGTTCCGAATTCACCGTTTACGAACGCGCCCCCGACGAGTTCTACCTCGTCTCGGCCGGCGCCTTGGAACGGCACGACCACGACATCCTACGCAAGCTCTTGCCGAACGACGGCAGCGTGAACTTCCAGAGCGTGACCCAAGCTTATGGCGTGCTCGTGCTCGCGGGGCCGCGCTCACGCGAGGTGCTGCAGAAGCTCACCGACACCGATCTCTCGAACGCGGCCTTCCCCTGGCTTTCGGGCAAGGCGATCTCGGTCGGACCGATCGGGCTGCACGCGCTTCGGGTGAATTTTGTCGGCGAGCTCGGATGGGAGCTGCACCATCCGATCGCCTCCCAAAACGCCTTGTTCGATCTTCTGATGCAGGCGGGCGCCGAGTTCGCCATCAAGCCCTTCGGCATCAGGGCCATGCTTTCGATGGCGGTCGAGAAATCCTACCGGCTCGTCGGCCGCGAACTTTCGATCGAATACGCGGCGCTAGAGTCCGGGCTCGACCGCTTCGTGCATCTCAACAAGGGCGAGTTTCTCGGTCGCGACGCGCTCGTGCATTGGCGCGAGAAGGGCTTCGCCAACCGCTTCGTCACGCTCGAGCTCGACGGCATCACCGACACGGATGCGCGCGGCTCCGAACCCATACGCCGCAACGGCGAGATCGTCGGTCGCTGCACCTCCGGCGGCTATGGCTGGCGGCTCGGAAAATCCCTCGCGCTCGCGATGGTGCGGCCCGATCTCGGCGAGATCGGCAGCGAGCTCGAGGTCCCGATCCTCGGCAAGCCGCATCGCGCCCGCGTGATCGGGGAATCGCCCTACGACCCGCAAAACGAGCGGCTGCGGGGGTGAAGGCAGCCTCACTCCGTCGGCTCGTTGGAGAGGTCACTGGCGCAAGCCGCGCCCTCACACACCACGGAACACCGGCTTTCGCTTCTCCATGAAGGCCGTGCGGCCTTCGACGTAATCGGCCGAGGCGAAGCACTTGTCGACCGCCGCCTGGCAGGAAGCGAGATCGCGCTTTTCCGGGTCCTTCACGTATTCGCCGACGCAAAGCTTGACGGCACCGACCGTGAGCGGCGCATTGGCGCCGATCATACCGGCATAGCCGGTGACGAAGCTCTCGAGCTCGCCTCCCGGCCGCACGCGGTTGACGAGGCCCATGGTGAGCGCCTCGGTCGCGTCGAACTGGCGCGCCGTGAAGAAAATCTCCTTGGCGAAGGATGGCCCGACCACATCGGCGAGGCGCTCGATCCCAGGATAGGCGTAGCCGAGCCCGAGCTTCGCGGCCGGCACGCCGAAGCGCGAATGCTCGGACGCGATGCGCAGGTCGCAGCACAGCGAGATCGCAAGCCCGCCGCCGATGCAATAACCCTGGATCATGGCGATGGTCGGCTTCTTGCAGGCGAGAAGCGCATCGCTCGCGCGCTCGACCGTCGCGTTGTAGACGAGCGTCGCCTCGCGCGAATGGCGCTTCTCGCCGAATTCCGAGATGTCGGCGCCCGAGACGAAGGCCTTGCCGCCGACGCCCGCGACCACCACGATGCGGATCGCGTCGTCGCGGCCGAACTCCTCGAGGATCTCGGGCACCGCCTTCCACATATCCATCGATACGGCGTTGTGCCGCGCCGGATTGTTGAAGAGCATCCAGCCGATCGCCCCGTCCTTCTTGGCGATCATCTTCTCGGTACTCGTCTTCACCTTGATCTCCTTATCCGTGGACGGCCGGTCATTCTCGATGGCTGCGTCCCAAACGCCCGTCTCAAATCACCTTGCGGGCACGCAAGGTTTTGATCATCGCATCGTCATACCCCATTTCGCGCAAGACCTCGTCCGTGTGCTCGCCCTTGTCGGGCGTGGCCAGGCGCATGCGGCTCGGCGTGCGCGTGAGCTCGACCGCCTGGTTCACCACTTGCGTGTCGCCGAGCTTCTTGTGACGGACGCCGACCGCCATGCCGAGATGGCGCACCTGCGGATCGGCGAAGACCTCGTCCATCTTGTAGATGGGGCCGCAAGGCACGCCGGCGTCGTTCAAGAGCGATATCCATTCGGCGCTCTTCTTCTTGCGCGTGATCTCGCCGATCGCCGCGTTGAGCGCCACGCGGTTCTTGGAGCGGGCCTGATCCGTCACGTAGGCCGGATCGGAGAGGAGCCGCGGCGCATCGAGCGCCTCGCAGAAGCGCTTGTAGATGTGGTCCCCCGAGGCTGCGATATTGATATGCCCGTCGCTCGTCGGGAAGACGCCCGTCGGTATCGAGGTCGGATGGTCGTTGCCGGCTTGGCCGGGCACATCCTTCGCCATGAGCCAGCGCGCCGCCTGGAAGTCGAGAAGCGCGATCTGCGCTTGCAGCAGGGAGGAGCGCACCCATTGGCCTTCCCCCGACACCTCTCGCTCGAGAAGCGCGATGAGGATGCCCATGGCGCAGAAGATGCCGGCGCCGAGGTCGGCGATCGGCACGCCGACGCGCACCGGCCCCTGGCCTGGAAGTCCGGTGATCGACATCAAGCCGCCCATGCCTTGCGCGATCTGATCGACGCCCGGCCGTTCGCGATACGGCCCCTCCTGGCCGAAACCCGAGATGCTGCCATAAACGAGGCGCTTGTTGAGGGGCTTGAGGCTTTCGTAATCGACGCCGAGGCGGAACTTCACGTCGGGCCGGTAATTCTCCACCACCACATCGGCCGTCTTCACCATTTCGCGAAAAATCGCGAGGCCTTCCTTCTGCTTGAGGTCGAGCGTGATCGATCGCTTGTTGCGGTGCAGGTTCTGGAAATCGGGGCCGTGGCGCGGGCCGCCGAGCGCGTCTCCCTCGCCCGGCATCTCGATCTTGATCACCTGCGCCCCCCAATCGGCGAGCTGGCGCACGCATGTGGGTCCGGCGCGCACGCGCGTGAGATCGAGCACCTTGAAGCGCGAAAGCGCCTGATGATTTGCAGCCTCGCCGGACAAGGACAACTCCTCGAACCTCATGTTTGAAATCGAGGTGCCATCCCGGCGCCCGGAACGCAAGTCGGCCGGCCACATGCCGGTTCCGGGCTTCGAACCGCGCTCTTCGAAGCAGTGCGTCGCCGCCCTTGCGAAGATGAAAAAGGCTTGGGATATGTGCGCTCCCGCTATCTGCCGGAGCCAGTCTTCGCATCCGGCCTCGAGGAGAGAGAGAATGAAAATAACGCACACCGCGGCGAACCCGACGCGTCGCGGCAACGCCGATTGGTTCACCGGCACCGTCTGGCAGGATCCGGTGATCGATGCTCCCGGGCCCGCCCGGGTGAGGGCGGCGCGCGTGAGCTTCGAGCCCGGCGCGCGCACCGCCTGGCATAACCATCCGCTCGGCCAGACGCTCCATGTGCTGCATGGCGTCGGCAGGACGCAAAGCTGGGGAGGCCCGGTGCGCGAGATCCGCGCGGGAGACACGGTCTGGATCGCACCCGACGAGAAGCATTGGCACGGCGCCGCGCCGGGGCACGGCATGGTGCATCTCGCCATCCACGAGCATCAAGACGGCGTTCATGTCGTGTGGCTCGAGAAGGTGACCGACGCTCAATACGGGGTCGAGCCGCAGCGGACCGAGTGAGGCTTCTGTCGACGCTTACGACCTGTCGGGCCTTGGGCCGGGCATCCACGCCTTCATCCTCGGGACCTTGAAGAAAGGCGTGGGTGACCGGACCGCGTGCGGGCACGACAAAGATCGCAAAGGTATGGCCCGTTCCAGCCCTATCCGAGGAAGCGGCCGAACCCACGCAAGAAGGATGAGCGCCTCTCGCGGGATCCCGCCTCGAGGCTCGTGCCGAACACGACGTCCCAGAACAAGGTCGTGACGCCGAAATTGCCAGGGGTCTTGGCGAAATGATGCCGCGCGTGGCGATGCTTGAAGCGGTAGAGCGGCGAATCGGGCGCGAGACGCCAGTGATGGGTCACATGGTGAACCACGACATAGCAGAAATAGCCGAGCATCAAGCCGATCGTCACCGGGCTTGCGTAAGTGAAGCCGATCGCGAAGGAGAGGGGCAAGAGCGCGCCGACCGAGAACATCAGGAAGCTCGCCCAGCTCGGCGTGCCGACGAAAGCGGAAGGGTTGGCGTGATGGGCTTCATGCATGTCGTGCAGGATGGGCACGCGATGCAGCACGTAGCGATGCAGCAGATATTCGCACAAGGTCCAGGCCGCGAAGCCGAGAAGGCAAAGGAACACGAAGCCGAAAGGCCGCCACGTCGTGGCTTCGGCGAGCTGGACGCCCAAAAGCCCGAGGATCAACAGCGGATAAATGATGAAATCCGCGTAGTAGCCGGTTTTGCTCAACTGCATGGACCCCTCCGCTCCTGCCGCGACCTTCCATTTCGAAGGTCCCGACATGGCTCGCCCAAGCCGACACACATTGCGCACGGAAAAGACATTGCGCATAGAAAGGTGACGAATCGCGGCAAGATTACGTCTCGCGCCCCTTCCGAACGGGTCGGCTCAGAGGCCCGAATTGCTCCAAAACCTTAAATTTGCGCTAAATCCTGTCTAATCAAGAGGACGGACCGGGGCAAGCCCGCAAGGGAACAGCTTTTTTGACCGACACGCGCGCAACCTTGATCCACGGCGAGGACGATGAGATGGCACAAGGCAATGACGGTCACATCCGGCGCGCGGCGGCCGAACTGAAGAGTGCCACGGAGCGTTCGAGCGTGGCGCCGACCCCCATGAAAGCCGATGGAGGTGAATTGCGGGTCGCGATCGCGGGATATGGAGCCATTGGCCAAAGCCTCGCGGCTTCGCTGAGCGCCGGCATTCCCGGCGTTGTCCTCACCGCGATCGCCTCGCGCAACCTCGACGCCTTGCGTGCCGCCTTGCCGGCAAATGCCACCTTCCGGGCGGTGCCTGCCCCGGAACTGCGCGACCATGCCGATTTGATCATCGAATGCGCACCGGCCGCCGCCTTGCCTTCCATCGCGGTCCCGGCGCTCGAGGCCGGCCGCAGTCTCATGGTGCTGAGCTGCGGCGCTCTCCTGGACAACGAACACCTCGTCGAGCTGGCGCGCGCCAAGGGCGGGCGCATCCTCGTGCCGACCGGCGCGCTTCTCGGCCTCGATGCCGTGCTCGCCGCCGCTGAGGGCAAAATCGTGAGCGTGACGATGACGACCCGCAAGCCGCCGGGCGGGCTTGCCGGAGCGCCGTTCCTCGTGAAGCACGACATCGATGTCGCGGCCATCAAGGAGCCGAAGCTCGTCTTCGAGGGTAGCGCGCGGGAAGCCGCCCGCGGCTTTCCGGCGAATGTGAATGTCGCGGTGGCGCTTTCGCTCGCGGGGATCGGGCCTGACCGGACACGGATCGCGATCTGGGCCGACCCGACCGTCCGCCGCAACACGCATCTGATCGAAGTCGAGAGCGACGCAGCGAGCTTCTCGATGAAGATCGAGGGCGTGCCGAGCGCCAATCCGCGCACCGGCAGGATGACGGCGCAATCGGTGATCGCCTTCTTGCGCAAGCTCCGCGCGCCTCTCGCGATCGGCACCTGATTCGAGTGCGGCGCTCCGACATTCCCCTGCAGGAGAGGTGACGCGTCGCTTCTTTGCCGGTCAGCCGGGGATCACCCTTTCAACGATGACGCGTCGGCAGTCCATCTCGTATTCCAGATCGACCACGGGCGGCGAGGCGAAGTGCCAGGTGAGCCCATGGCGTGCCGCGCCGCGCTCGACAATCTCGTCCTTCAAGAACGGGTAGAGGTCATGGAGGGTGTAGACCTGCGCGGCCGTGGTATCCGCCCAGCCGGCCGAGAAACCCGACATGCGCTTCTCCATCTGGGCGAGCACGAAGCGCGCCTTCTCGCGCAGCGCCTCGGCGCTCGTCTCTCGGTAACGGATGGTCCTCGACGCATAGGGGCCTGCGCCCTCTTGTGCCTCTCCGCTCCCGGCGATGACGAAGCTTGCATCCTTCGCCGAAGATGGAACCGCGATGGAGAATGCGTGAAAGCTCGGCACCTTCGGTGGCCTGACCTTCGGGCACACATTGCTCCGGGCCACCGGGTTCGCCTCGCCCTTCATGATTCCCCAGCGTTCGAGCGTGCCGACATAGGCGCGGTTGAATTGCCGGAAGCCCTCATCGGTGAATGCGGAAGGCGAGCGAAGCTCGCACGCGCAAAAAGCAGTGAGCGGCAGGCCCGCTTCCTCGAGATGTTTTTCGACACGCGCAAAGCCTTCCTCGAGCGGCACGGGCTCGACAAAGCGGATGCGCTCGATCCGGTGGCCGGGAAGCGCCGCGACACCCGCCGAATATTGGAAGGGGCCCGGGATGTAGCGATAGCCGAACTCGGGAAGATCGCGCGTTTCGGTCATTGAGCTGGCTCGATGATTGTGAAAATCCGTGTTCTGAAGGTCGCTGGCCGCCGCGCTGCGACTTGCCGGCGCGCGGACCACGTCGTCTTGCGCTCAGGCGGCGCGCGTCTGCTCGAATTGACCATATCGGCGGAAGCGCCAGAGATACGACGGGACGATCGCCTCGAAGGAGGTGGGCGTGATGCCGATGCCTTCGAGCGTGCGGCCTTCGGCTTTCGCCGTCTCGGAGACGAGATTGTCATGCTCGAGCATGCGCAGCTGATCGCGAGTGACGGCAAGTGCGCGCGGCAGCTTGCCGAAGGTCAGCTTATCGGCAAATTCCATGAACCCCGCCTGGATGCGCGCAGCCGCGAAGGGCACGGGCAGGAAAGGACGCCGTCGGTCGGTCTCTTTGAGCACATAGGTGAGGATGTCCTCGAGGCTCACGATCTGCGGCCCGCCGCACTCGTAAATTCTGTTGTCCGCGATCGAGCCATCAACGGCGCGCGCCACAGCCTCGGCGACATCGCCGACGAAGACCGGCTGGAATCGCGTCGCTCCATCTCCAATGAGCGGCATCACCGGCAAAAGCCGCGCGAGCGCCGCGAAACGGTTGAAGAAATCATCCTCCGGACCGAAGAGAACGGAAGGCCTCAAGACCACCGCGCCCTCGACCGCGAGCGCGGCGGCTTCTCCCGCGGCCTTGCTGCGCTGGTAGGGTGTGGGGCCCTCGGGGTCGGCCCCGATCGCCGAGATGTGGACGAGCCGGGCGTGCTCCGCAACGGCGGCGTCAGCCACCGCCTTTGCGCCCGCGTCATGAACCGCTTCGAAGCTCTGGCGGCCCTTGGCGGCGAGGATGCCGACGAGATTGACGATCGCCGATGCGCCTTCGGCCGCCTTCGCGACCGAGCCCGGAAAGCGCACATTGGCCTGCACCGGCATGACCTGGCCGACCATGCCGAGAGGTTGCAGGAAACCTGCGAGATCGGGGCGGCGCACCGCCGCGCGAATCCGATAGCCGCGCCGCGCCAAGGCCTGCACCACATGCCGGCCGAAAAAGCCCGACCCGCCGAAGACCGTGACGATCTTCGAGCTCAATCCGATTGCCTCATTCGCCATTTGCTCTCGCCCGTTCCGGCCGTTTCGAGCGCCCATCTAATCAAAGCCGCAGGGCGGGTCCAGTTCGGCTCGCGATACTCGAGCGGAAGGCTTCGCGCTCAACGGGCCTTGCGCCACCTCGCTGCATCGGCCGTGTCGCTGGCTTTCGCCTGCACCCATTCACCCGCCGCAGCGCACGAGCGCACCTCCTTTTTCCAGAAGGGCGCGTTCGTCTTGAGGTAGTCCATCAGGAATTCCGCTGCCTCGAAGGCGGCACGGCGATGGGCCGAGAGCGTGATGACGAGCACGATCTCTTCGCCGGCCGCGATGCGGCCATGGCGATGCAACACGGTGACGCCCTGGAGCGGCCAGCGCTTTTGCGCCTCCTCCACGACGCGCGCGATCTCCTCCTCGGCCATGCCGGGATAGTGCTCGATCTCGAGCGCCGCGAGGCTTGCGCCTTCATCGCGGCAAAGGCCAGTGAAGGTCACGACCGCGCCGACATCGGTTCGCCCGCGCGTGAGCGCCGAGACCTCGGCCCCGATGTCGAATGCCCGCGGCTGAACGCGCACCACCATGGCGCCACCTACCGCCTTCCGGCGGCCTTGCGCACAAGCTCTTCGGCGTCCGCAATCGTCAACGGACCGACATGCTTCGCGACGATCCGTCCTTCGGCATCGATGGCGAAAGTCTCCGGCACCCCATAGACGCCGAAATCGAGGCTCGTGCGCCCGGAAGAATCGACTCCGACCTTGGCGTAAGGGTTCCCCAAGCCGCCGAGGAAGCGCCGCGCATTCTCCGTCCCGTCCTTGTGATTCAAGCCGAGAAGCGTGACGCCTTTTTCTTTGGCGAGCTGCATCAGCACGGGATGCTCCTCGCGGCAGGGGACGCACCAGGAAGCAAAGACGTTGAGGAGCGTGCCGCCCGAGCTTTTCAGGTCGGCATCGGAAAAGCCCGCGACCGGCTCGCCGTCGCGCGTGAGCCCTTGAAGCGGAGCGAGCGCAAAGCGCGGCGCCTCTTGGCCGATCAAGGGGGAAGGAATAACCGCGGGATCACGCCCGATCCGCGCCAGGAACAAGCCCGCAAGCGCAAGGAAAAACGCAAGCGGCAGGAGGAGCCAAGGTTTGCCGAACGGGCCCCTCGGGGCGGCCAATTCGCTCATGGTTCGACGCCGTCGAGATCGCGAAGGCCTCGGCTTCGACTTTCGTAAGGCGCGAGGGCGCGGCGCAACGCGCGCTGATCGAGTACGATCCAGGCGATGAGGAGCGCGATGGCCACCAAGGCGATCGCATAGGCGCCGATCACGAACCCGATATGCGCAAGCGCGAACACGCTCATGCGCGCGCTCCTCCCTCGAGCGAGGACACCCGTGCCGGCGCAGGTGTTTCGGAGGCCGCCAGAATGGCGAGCCGGCGCAAGCGGCGGCGCAGGATCTCGTTGCGCATCGCGGCCAAATGAAGCGCGACATAGAGGCAGGTGAAGGCGCACGCCATCATCAAGAGGGGCAGAAGGATTTCGGGCGCGATCTTCGACCCTTCGAGCGTGAACACCGAAGCGCCTTGATGCAAGGTGTTCCACCATTCGACCGAGAATTTCACGATCGGAATGTTGACGAAGCCGACGAGCGTCGCGAGCGCCGCCATGCGTGCCGCATGCGCTTGATCCTCGATGGCGTTCCAGATCGCCAATATGCCGAGATAGATGAGAAGCAGCACGAGCACCGAGGTGAGCCTCGCGTCCCACACCCACCAGGCGCCCCACATCGGCTTGCCCCAAAGTGCGCCGGTCACGAGGCAAAGGAAGGTGAACACGCAGCCGATGGGCGCGGCCGCCTTCATCGAGACCTCGGCGAGAGGATGGCGCCAGACGAGCGCGCCGATCGCGGAGACCGACATGACGGTGTAGATCAGGAGCGAAAGCCAGGCCGACGGCACATGCAGATACATGATCCGCACCGTCTCGCCCTGCTGGTAATCCTCGGGCGCGGTGAAGGCGACCCAAAGCCCGAGCGCGAAAAGCAAAGCCGTCACCGCCGCGATCCAGGGCAGCGCGCGGGCGCTCAAGGCCATGAAACGGCTTGGATTGGCGAGCGAGGTCAGGCTCGGCATGGCCCCGACATAATGCGATCAGGCGCAAGGGGCAATGTGGTCTTCTCTCGCATGGTGAAGGAACGTGGTCGGGGCAAGCGGAAGGTTCAATCGATCTCTATCGCCGAACAATAATGGTATCGACATTGGGCGATCTCGAGTTGTCGGTCCTTGCCTTTGCCCGAAACGCGGTAGGCTAGACGATGCTCCCCTGTCACGCGGCGGGACCACCATCCTCGAAGTTGTATTGTTACAGCGGATAAGGACCGTCAAGAGCGTCTCGCCAGTGCTTCTTGCTGATCTGGCTCCTCGCACTGTCATCCAAGCCCCGGCATCTATGGTATGGAAGACGCGGCATTGCGAGACAGCGACCACGAGGAGACCGCAAATGGCACCTGTCGAGCTCCCCCGCGCCGCTCCCCTTGGATCTCCCATCGGCCTCGGTTCGAGGCTCTCGCATTTTCGCGCTCGTTGGGCGAGCTTCGCGGCGCTTGGCGCCGCTTTCATCCTGTGTGGCGCGATCGCCTTCGGCTCTCTGGTCGGCGCGACCGTGGCGAGCGTTTGGATGAATGGGGTGATGATGATCCTCGCGGGTGCCGCCGAGATCGGCATGGGCGTGCACATGAAGAATTGGGCCCGGCTCATTCTTCTCTGCGCCGCCGGCGCGCTCCTTCTGATCGCGGGCATGTTATGCGTGCTCAACCCGCTCCTTGCTGCCGTCGCCTTGACGCTTTGCCTCGGCGCGGGGCTTTGCGCGACGGGTCTCGTGCGCATCTATGTCGCTTCGCAAATGGGCGCCGACACGCCGTGGCGCGTCGCGGTGCTCTCGGGCCTCGTCACCTTCATGCTCGGCGTGATCATCATCGCATCGTGGCCGGTGAACAGCAGGTATGTGCTCGGCCTTTTCCTCGCCATTGATCTCGCCCTGTATGGGGTCGCTCTCTCGGTGCTCGCCTTCCAGCTTCGCGCCCGCCATCGACTGGAACCCTGAAGGGCGGCCGTGGCCGTGTGGAGCTGCCTTGCACCCACGCGGCACTCGCCCCATAAGAAGGCGTCGCATCGGAGCCGTGCATGACCGAAGTCGCAAAAAGCCCCCAGGGGCATAAGCCCGGGACGAAGGAGCCCGCGAATGCGGTCGAAAACGGCGACATTGCCGATTTGCCGTTCGAGAAGGCACTCGCCGAGCTTGAAACGATCGTCGGGCGCCTCGAGCGCGGCGATGTTCCGCTGGAGGAATCGATCGCGATCTACGAGCGCGGCGAGGCCTTGAAATTGCGTTGCG
>JAFBAS010000056.1 GCA_019247605.1 Hyphomicrobiales bacterium | reverse complement strand
TATGATCTGGTCACGATGAATGTCGATTCAGCCTAGTATGGGCAATCACAGCCTTTCCTATATTCTCACCTTTAAGGCACATCCTAGGTGTAATATTATTACCTATATTTTGGATATGCTTTACAATTCTATTGTTTTCAATCACATATAACATGATAAAACGCGGTAATCTCATCTTTAACCTTGCCTTAATCTCAATCCTTCTCATTACTCCATCCATAAAGATGTATGTTCAACAATTTCCGAACTTCTTGTATTGGGCTTACGCATACAAGTTTTTATACTTGCAGACGGCGCCAGATATGTTTTGTGATACACAGCTATCCACAAAAGATGGCTGTGTTTTCGTTGCACAACAATATCGCGACGGTGACTATTTCATCGTTAGGTACTTAGGTTACCATAACAAAGCCAGCTTGGATCCAAAAACAGCAATTAAATATGAAACCGGCGTGGACCCCGATGTCTACAACATCGGTGACGGCGTATTCGTCGTCTACTATGCGCTAGATTACTTTGCAATCGAGCCGTTTTCGATTCTATATTAATCCAAAGAAAGAAGAGCGAATTACGGTGACAGTGCACTAAATTGACGTTTTTGGATGGCGGACCCACAAGTGGAGCCGCGAGCATGTGGTGATGTTCCGCCATGCCCTCGTGCTCGCCGGAGGCGCCAAGGCGAGCGGCACCAATGCGCCGCGCTGCTCGAAAGCGCGACCGAAGCCTGCGACCGCTTCTACCAGGCCTTAATTGCTGGAGCAAGAATGAAGCTCCTCGTTGAAGCCAAGAAGGGAAAGGGTAGCTCGCCCAACGCTAAGCTGCAAAACGTCCGCTTCGAAAGTCTTTTTCACGAGCCATCGAATTCCGGATGGTTGCAAGAGCGTCTGTGGAGACCTCCCATATCCCGACGATAAGCGGACTAATACCTGGCCGCGAGATGGCAAGCGGGACTGGAGACCAGCCGATGCGTCGGTAGACGCGAGTCATCCGCTCGTCGTAGAGTCCAACGATATGCTCAATGCCCGATGTAAGACAAAGGTCGCATAGTCCGGCCAGAAGCTCACATGAGACCCGGGTTCGCTCACCGGCGGCTGTTAGCGACCCATTGGGATGCACGCAAAACCGCGTGCACTCCCATGCTGTCGGGCTTCGGACGTCCACTGGCTCCTCAAAGAAATCGGCAAATTCGTTGCACAGCATCGTCTCTCCCGTCGTGGGAAGAAGGCGAAGAGATCCTGTCAAGCGGCCATTTCCATCGTCGGACACCAAGTAGACAGGATCATGTTCGGTGTCGTATCGGTCGATCTCATAGCCGTCGGTGACCTTCACGTTCCAACCCAACCGATCGGCGAAGATCGCGGCGCGAGCCCGGTACATCTGTCGGAACAGGTCTGGCTCGTCGTTTCTGTCAGCATTTGTCAGCACGCGGATCATGCGAGAATCCCCCTTCGGCGGGATGAACATGACCGGCTGAGTTTCGTGCGCAATCTATCGATTTTGATAGATTGACATGAGGTGCATCGCTCATTGGCGATCCTGAGATATGGAAGCCGTATCTTCGCCCACGCTCATCAGGCCGGACGGTGCACAGGAGATCGACGACCCGAAGGCTAAATCGAAGCTCGAAAGGGTCGCGTTGCAGCAGCCCTAGGCGTCTATCAACTCATGGTTGATCGCAAACGCGATCGTGCGATTCATCGTCCCGCATCCGAGCTTATGCCGAGCTGATTTGAGGTATAGCCGTATCGCGCTTTCCGATAGATTCAGATCCCTGGCAATGAGTTTGGGAACTCTGCCTCTAGCGAGCAATTGCAAGCATTCGCGTTCACGTCGCGAAAGGGTCGGCGCCCCATTGCGTCTCAATCCGCTGAGCTTGACCGCGCGATCATGCACGAAGTGAGCCAGAGCGTGGAATTCACGAATGTAAGTGGAGCGCCTACCTCTCCACTCCTCGGCAGAAGCGTTCGACGTAACGGTGAGAAGTGCGCGCTCGCCGGACGGCCCGCGCACAGGTATCGTAATCCCCTGGCGTCCGACCCCGAAACTTTCGGCTTCGGAAAAGAATCGTTGCGCAACCAAAGAGTAGCGATCGGTTTCTGACCAATCTATCGGTAAAAACGCTTTACGACCAGACTTGATTACAGGATCAAGTGAAAAGTAATCCCTCTCGGTATAGCGTTTTACCCAGGCGTTTTCATAGGACAAAATCAATATGGGATTGGTATGCGCACAGCCTGGGATATGGACAGCGTGATAGACGATGTTTGCGAGACCATAGGGCTCACGCAAGCTACTTATTGCGGAGGATAACTCCTCGACATTCTTGGCTGCGCCGATTGTGTCGATGACTTCCTCAAACGAAAATGTTGGTGGCATCACTCGACTCCGCCCCGTGAACGCGATCTTGGCATGCGCTCTCCTGAATATTAGAGCATACCAGCACGCCGCTCACAATTGTGTGAGCGCGCTTCAAGGCTGAAGCGCCCATCCTGTTCCTGGCGACCTTGCAGTCTTCATCGCTCCGCCGTCGGGCAGACGGGCGCGCAGGTTTCGAGCATCTCGGGCGAGTTCGACGGCGCCGGCTTCCTGCAAGAGAACGGCGTCATCACGACCTTCATGCCGAATGGAAGCTTGAGCATCGTGGGCGCAAGCTCGCCGCAAGCAGGCCTCACGAGCCTCGTCGATCAGGTCTCGCTCAACGCCTTGCAGAACGCCAACCTCGTGGGCGGCGACGTGATCATGACGACGGCGCTCGGCGCCGCGCTCCAGCGTGAGCATACCGTGACTGGCATCGCGGCCGATCTCACGATCGCCAAGGATTACGAGACCTACCTGGCGAATGCCGACGCCATCAACTCGATCATCGAGGTGAACCCGAATTCGAGCTTCGCGGCGGGCTAGGGGCTCACGCTCCTTCAGGCGCAAGGGCTCGGCCTCACCAAGGTGACCACGGCTTCCGGCTGGACGGCCTCGCTCTCGAACAATTCCGAGTTCGTTTTCGATGGCTCGGCGATCTCGAGGAGGAGATCACCTTCAACCCGGACGGCTCGGAGACGATCGCTGCGAATTTCGTGATCAAGCAGAACGGCGAGACCGTCACAATCGATACGAACACCGCCGCGCAAGGCGCCGGCCAGGCCTACGCGATCGCGGTCGAGGGCAGCAAGGATGTGGTGTCGACGGGCTTCGGCAACAACGCGATCTCGGTCACGGGCCAGAATGACCGGGTGAGCGCGCAGGGCAACATCACTGTGCGGCTCGGCGGCGCAGGCAACGTACTCACGCTTTCGGGCGGCGGACAAAACAGCGTCGATGTCACGGGCTCCGGCGACACGGTGAACGCGAGCTCGTCCACCGTGACGCTCGAAGCGGGTGTCGGCGTCACGGTGAATGGCTCGAGCGACACGATCTCGGTCACGAGCGGAGCTGTGCTAACGGCGACGGGAACGGGCGACAGGATCGGGCGGGACGGCTCGGCGAGAACGCGCTCGTTGGACTCGGCACCTTCGCGCTGGTCGAAGGGCTCACGTGAGCGCGTCTAGTGTCTTCGGCAGCGCGCGACGCACCACGTCACGCCCAAGGCTGGACTCTCATTTATTCCCAAGGATCGCGAAATCGTTATCTATTGCCGGCAAACGAGGGATGCAAAAATGCATAGAATTTCCAATTGACGGTGTTCGTAACTAGCTTACGTTTTGCCACTGATCATCGGTGTTCAAGCTTGATTCGGCGGCGAAACACAAACGTGGACGCGCGTGGTGGCTATAACAGAGGGCGGAGAAAGGGATGCAGAAAAACGCGTTAGCTAGTAATATGGACCGTCGTCGTCGTAGGACTACTTTGCTAGCCGCGTTCATCTGTTCGAGCATCAGCTTGAACGCTAACGCGAGCACGATGCATCTCTATAATTGCGCCAATATCGATGGTCAGGTCCTTCGTGTCAGTGATGATGAGGTGCCTCCGAACTTCACAAATTCCCAACTCAAATTACTTCGGTGGTATACGAACCATTATACGTCGCTACACCCACCGTTTTTGGTTCTAAACACGAACGACCCCACTTTCGACACGAATTCAAATGATTCAACGACGGTTATACTTTTAACGAACGGAATTTGCGATTTTCCTTGCACAGGGGTTGCGCTATTCAAAGGCAAAGATGGCGGATTTCATAGCATTAACTTATTGTATGGGCGGCAAATTCCTGGAGAGCATACAAACACGATTACAGATGGATTCCGGAAAAAGGCTATGTAAATACGAATAGAAGGTTCGTTCGAAGTTATCGGCGGGCATTTTTGACAGAGGATGGGGATAACCTAATAATCATTTCAGACGTGAGAGATAGAGTGACTCCTAATGGCCCCGAGCCCTACAAACCGATATACACTGACATAGACATTCACGACAAGAATTCAAATCAGGGTTTGCAAACCACCGCTCGTTACTTTCTAGATTGTTTAGAGGGCCGTATAACCAAGTAGGTACATCAAAACAAGATCATATAAGCCGAATACGCCGCCGACCCCATCACCGCTATGCCGGTTTCATCCACGCGCGGCGCCGGCGCACCGGCCATTTCTGGCAAGGCCGTTTCGGCTCGGTAGTCATGGATGAGAATCATCTCGCGCCGGCCTTACGCTACGTGTCGCTTAATCCCGTGCGGGCGAGGCTCCTCAGCCGGGCGCAGGACTGGCGCTGGTCGAGCACGCGTGCGCATCTGACCGGCAAGGATGACGGAATCACCGCTCGTGCGCCCGTTCATCAGCGCTTCCCACGATTTGGGGATCTGCTCGATCAGGAACCCGCCCCGGAGTTATACGCTCGCCTGCGTGTCGCCGCGAGCATCGGCCGCCCGCTTGGAGACGATCACTTTCTAGCGCGTATCGAGCATTTGATAGGGCGCAAACTCAGACCGTCAAAGCGGGGTCCGAAGCCGCGCCTCGCGGGCAAATAATGCTGGCGTGGAATGGATTAAATGCACTGTCACCGTAATTTTAACGAAAACGTGATCCCCTCACAAACCTATCCCGGTTGACGCGGAAAACCGCAGTTGCTTTTTATCATCGTGTGTATGAGGAACACTGGGGAGTTCCCGTAGAATGGATTGGCCTAAGAATACGACTCAATCACGGACCTAAGGTGGTGCTCCGTATGCCTTTCCAAGTAGCCCACAAAGCGACTACCTGTAAGTGGCGTACCAATTCTTCTGACGGCACACAGCTCCGTGAACCGCTCCGCCTCAGGTATGGAGCAAGTCATCTCCTAAAGCGCTCTGTGGGGCGCCATTGAATAAGTGGCGGCTCACGCTGGGATTTGTCGTGGGTACTGAAACCCCGGTAGCGCTGTACGCTGGCCAAAATGAAGGTCTATGGCTACTCATATTAGTGTTTGGAACCCTAATCTCGGGTGTTGTCGTCATCATAGTTGCCGTCCCACTCTATCTCGCTCTCTTCTATCGAAATAAGCTAACACTTCTTAAGGCGATATTGATAGGGGGCACGATTCTTACTGGATCATATTTATTGTTTATTACTATAAGTCTTCTTAATAATAATAATAATGGTTTCGCAGTATTAAGGTCAAATGGAGAAACATTGATATGGAATAGTCACATCACCATGATAGGTATACTAGAATATTACCTGATTGTCCCCTTAGAAGCTTTTGCTCTCGGCGCCATTAGCGCGCTGGCGGGCTGGCTAATGGCAGTTGGTTTCAGGCTACGACCTATCGACTACCAATCCGAGGATGATTTTACGTAGGCTGGAAGAACCTAAATGGGCACGCTCAATCCTGATGGAACGTTTACGGAAGCAACTGGAGCGAAACAGACGATTGAAATTGCCAGGATATAGCCAATTAGGAGTGAATTTCAATCTCATCACCTTTCATGTTTACGAAGGATTTACACCATTTTCGTTGACATCGGAATCGTCGCCAAATGACGTTTTTACGCATTGCTTGAGCATACAGCACCAGGTGTCAACCGATCTACCCCGGTGGTCGATGGCGATATAGAGAGAGTTAGACACTCCAATGAATCTCCCGTCCGCGACGCTCTACAATTATCTAAACCCGCGCCTAGTGGGCGTAATTTTGTTAGCATCCATAGCTAAAGCTAATTGGGCCTTTCTGTATGCTGCAGGTTACATATTCCAAAGCTGGCATGAATACATATTTCTTGTAGGCATTGCGATTCAAATATCGACAGTGAGTTTTATCTTTTATCATTGCATCAAGTGGAATTCTGGTTTCGGTCGATATTTATTATTAAGCGCAATTTTTCTTGCGATGTATTTTGTTCCGGCGGTTAATTTTCATGAGGTTAGCCTGCGATTTTTCTTAAACAGGGAAGCGTATCTATCCAAGATTAAATCGGACATATCTGACTCGCCGAAGTTTCTTGTTTTTGATTGGGGCGAATATGCTGGGTTTCCAGCAGGGGGCGCTTGGGAGAACTTAATCTACGATGAAACTGATCAAATGGGTCTACCTCCTGAGAGTCGATCGCCAGAATGGAGTATGCGTCATGGAGGCTATGCCACGAAATTGATCCCGCAATGTAACGTCCGGATTGTTTCGTTGGGACATCATTTCTTTTTTGTCGCTCAGTCATGCTGAATGGGCGCGGGCACCCTCGTGCCGTAAGTGCGTGGACCACCAGGCAATTCAGCACTGAACCGCGGCGAGCGGCCCGGAGGGCCAGACCTTCGTGTTCCCGGTGACGATCGCGATCGATCAGAGCTCTTTCCAGATCGGCGAGCAGAGCGTTCCGCTCTCGGCCGGCATGAGCGTCACGGCCGAGATCAGGACGGACACGCAACGCATCATCGGCTATCTCCTGACCCCGCTCGCGACGATCATGTCCTCATCGATGCATGAACGATGATCGCGCATCCCCTCACTTCGCCTTCTTCGAGCCGACCTCCTCGTCCCAGCGACGGAAGGCAAGCACGAGCTTGTCGGGGGTGAGCGAAAGCTCGATCGGGTTCTCGGCGATCAGCTTGGCATATTCGGGGCGACCGAATTCGGCGATGATGTCCTGGCTCTTTTGCGGCGCCATCGAGAGCGGCACGTTCTTCACCGCCGGTCCGGGATAGAGATAGCCCTCGTCGTAAGTGAAGGCCTGGATCTTCGGCGTGAGCATGTAGGCCATGAGATCGAGCAGGACGGCGAATCGGTCTGGCGGCACGCCCTTGGGCACCGCCATGAAGAAGGCGTCCGACACCCAGTGGAAGCCCTGGAGCGTCCCGATCGCGGCGCTCTTCGGGACGATGCCGAGATAGCGCGGATTGATGTCCCAGCCGGTCGTCGAAACGATGATGTCGCGGGAACCCTCCCCGAACTCCTTCATCGTCACGCCCGTGCCCGTCGGATAATACTCGATCGCCGGGCTCATCTCCTTGAGATAGTCCCAGGTCTTGTCCCATCCCTTGATCGGGTCCTTCGGGTCCTTGTCGCCGAGAAGATAGGGAAGCCCCATGAGGAAGGATTTGCCGGGGCCTGAATTTGCCGGGCGCGCATACATGAAGCGATTGGGATTGGCTTTCGCCCAGGCGAGAAGCTCAGGCGCGGTCCTCGGCACCTCCTTCACGCGCTCGGACGCATATTCGAGAAGAGGTCCGGAAGGATAATAGGCGCAAACGACGCCATAGCCTTGCGCTTGCGCCTTGAAGAGCTCGAGCGCGGTCGGCTCGTAATTCGCCTCGATGTTCGGAAACGCCTCTTGGAACTCCGGAAAAATCTTGGTCCAAAGGCCGAGCTCGAGGCCGGCGGAAAGCGCGTCGGAGCTCGTGAGCACGAGATCGAGATCGCTCTTGCCGGCATCCTGCTGCGCCTTGATCTTGCCGGCGAGCTCGGGCGCGGGCGCCTTCACGTACGTGATTTTCGAAACGAGATTCGGCTTCTCGGCTTTGTAGGCTTCAAAGCCCGCTTGCAGCAAGGCGAGCGCCCCGCCGACATCGATGATGCTGAGCGCGACGGGTGACTTGGGCAGGGGCGGCAAGGCGGCCCGCGCGGCGCCCGGCGCGAGCATGGCCCCCGCCGCAAGCCCACCGACAACGCTGCGCCGATCGATCTGGGCCGTCATGAACTCCTCCCTCGCAACGCTCCTCGTGCGGCGGCAGGTTTAGAGCATGATGGCGAAAAGGGAAAACCGCCCAAGGCACGCCTGTGCGGTCATTGGTGCGAAGGCGGCTACAACTCTTCCGGCGAGCGCTACGCGTGAGGGTCCGTTTTTGCGCGAAAGAGCGAAGTGGGGTCAGAGCTTCTTCGTCTTCGAAGTGTCGGCCTCGCCCGTCGTCGGCGTGGCGCGCTCCCATTTGGCGTCTTTCACATCGACTTCATTGGCCGCGCGATCGATCTCCACCGGCTTGAAATTGGCGATCATTGCTTTGGCTTCGTCGAGTTCGGGATTGGTGAGGTAACGCCCAACCTCCTCGCGCTTCGCCGCGCTCTCCGCGTCCCCGTCGCGGGCCGCGAGCGCGAGCCAGACGTAGGCGGATTTGTAGTCCTTGGTGGGCGTGCCGAGCCCGCGCGCCAGGAGAACTCCGAGGTTGAATTGGCTGTCACGCAAATTCCGTTCGGCAGCCTTCCTGAACCACGCGGACGCGGTTGCGTAGTCGGGCTTGCCATGAAACCCTTGCGCCAAATAAACACCAACGTTGTGCATGGCCTTGACGTTGCCTCGGTCCGCCGCCTTCTCGGCCCAGCTTCTCGCGCTCGCGAGGTCCTGAGGCAGTCCGTCGCCGGTCTCGAAGATGTTCGCCAGCCGATATTGCGCCGGCACCAGCCCTTGATTCGCGGCCCGCTGGAAGAGCTTCGCCGCCGCTTGCGGGTCGCGCGCCATTCCCTTGCCGTCATAGAGGCGAGACGCAAGCTCGTATTCGGCGATCGGGTCGTCGGCATCGGCCGCCGCCTTGAGCCGCGTGAGAGGGTCGGAACCGGTCCTCGGATCAAGCGTCTGTGCCGCGCTCATCGCGCCGAGCTCGACGGGCTTGCTCGTCGGCGCAGGCGTTTGCGGCGCAGGCGTTTGCAGGGCCGGCTTGGGGCCAGCCACGATGCTTCCCGTCACGTCGTTGGCGGGTTGGGACAAGTCTTCTTTTCCCCGGTGGCTCGCGACGGCTTGCTTCAGTTTTCCGAGGACCGCGGCGGCCCGTGGCGAAAGGCTCGATAGCCGGTCGTTATGCGGAGCCGGTCGGGGAGGGGCAAGCTCGACCCGGTCGATGCTCAGCGGCCAGTTCCCCGTAAGCAGCCTTCCGGCTCCAACCGCGCCAAAGGCAACGACGAGGCCAACCAGGGCAAGGAGTACCGGTTTACGCTTCACACCCGCGCCGAGGTTCAGCTGCGCGCCGCCGGCACCGCCGCGCGTGGAGGCGGTGTTCGAGTTGGCACCCGAAGCGCTCTGAGCCGCCGCTCGCCTCGCGGCGGCGATGAGAGCCTGTGCGCTCAGGGCGGTGCCGTTACCGGTCGCAATGGTCTTGTCGCTCGCCGGACGCGGATCGTTGGAGGGGCCGCGGATCAGCTCGTCGATCGGGGGGGTTGCCGGGCCCTGCGGGGTCGGAGATGGCCGACCCGATCCGGGCTCCAGAGGCTCGTCGGAAGGCGCCGGTTTCGCCACGGATGCGGGCGTTGCGCCTTCGCGGTGCGCCGCGCGCTCTGCCGCGTTGCGCGCCGCTTCGAGGGCCGCGGCTTCAAATGCGCCGTATTCGGGTTCATTCTCGCCTTTGTCGTCAGTCGTTTCCGGCTCGTCGCGCGGCGCGTCCTGCTCGCGTCCCTGGCTTTCGCTCCATGCGGATATTTCGGCGAGCTTCGGAGCCAAAGAGACGCGCTCTTCCGATTCCGAGGCCGCCTGTTCCTCGAGATGGGAGAGGCTTCCCATCATCCGCTCGAGCGTGGCGTTCATGTCGGCGAGGGTCGCGTGCAATTCGCGCTCTGCCGGCACGCGCTGCTGATGAAGCGCCGAGGTCGCCTTCGCCGCGGCCTCGGTCGCCGCGGCTTCCGCCGCCCTCATTGCCGTCATTCTCGTTTCAACGAGGTCGTTGGAGAGCTTCGCGATGCTTCGCCCCAGCGCATTGATCGCATTTGCCGATTGAGGGTCGCCGAGGCGCTCCGCCAATCCGGCGATCTGTCGCTCGAGCGCCTGCACGGCGCCAGGCGCGCCCTCGGCCTGCCTTGTGCTTTGCACGCTCGCAATCACCTGGCGCAGCATGGGCTCCAGGTTTTCCGGCGTTTTGCCGACCGACCGCTCCACGGAGCGCGCAAGATGATCGACCCGCGCCTTGATTTCCTCGAGCGTGTTCGCCTGCGCCGCGAAGGCGTCCCCGGTGGCGTCGGCTCCTGGCACCCTCGAGGAAAGCTCGGCGAGATGGCGGCTCACCAGGCTCAGCGGCTCGCGCATCACCTGGTCGATCTTGGCCGACAAGGCATCTATGCGCCGCTCGACCCCTTCCGAGGCGGGCGATTTCGACAATTTGGCGTTGATCTCGAGGAGCGCTCTTCCAAGCGCCGTGATCTCCTCGCGGTCGGCGATCTTCGGCAGCAAGGCGTCAATGCGTCGCGTGAGCGCCCCGACACTTTGCTCGATGGCCGCGGCCAAGCGCGGCATGGCGGGGTCGGCGAGCAGGCGCCGCACTTCGCTCGTCGTGCTCAGAAGCTCGCCGAGTACGCGGGGATCGACTTGCCCCTTCTCGAGACGCTGCAATTGGGCAGCAAGCGCGGAAAGCTCGGCGCGCAGATTTGCGACGCTATCGTTGGCGTCCTGCTTGCTCGGAGCGCCCGCGGTGGCGGGTGGCGGGCCGGGAGCCTGCGGCTCCGGCTTGCCCCTGGAGCCTTCGAAAGGACCCGCAGGCTTTCCCGGACCCGGCATCTCGCGCCTCGGAGAGCTCGCGGAATCGTTTGTCGCCGATTGCGCTTTCGCCGGGCTGGTAGCCGACGCTTCAACGTTCCTTTCCTTCGCATGGGTATGGCGCGACAATTGGCGAAGGATCGAGCCGAGCTTCGCCTCGATGCCGGCGATTCGCTCGCCCCGCTTTTTCGGTTCATCGGCAGCGTCGGCGAGTTCGTCGATCTTCTCGACGACCCCCGCCACGCGCTGGCCCAGGTTTTCCATGAGCGAAGAAAACTCTTGCAGCGAGGAATCGTCGTCATCGTCGCGATCGCCAGGATCCCGTTCGCCTTCCATTGCGCCGACGCGCTCGTTGAGGCGGGAAAGGGCGTCGCGAATAGGCTCGAAAGTCTTCAAAGGCGTCTCAGCCACGAGCTTTTCAATGTGGTCGAGCCGCTCGCTCATCAGATCGAGCGCGTCGCGCATCGCGGAAGCGACCCGTTCCTGGGACGAAGAAAGCCGTTTTGTCTCGTCGGCCTGCCGCATCTCGCTCTTCTCGATCCAATCGGAGATCGCGTCGAGCGCGGAACTGGTCCTCAGCTCATTGCGCCGCACATGGCGTCTTGCTTCGGCAACCGCCGCGGCGATCAGCGCTTGTGCGTCGAGGTCCTCGCCATATTCGGCGTCGTGCTCGGGGTCGCGCGGATCGTCATGGATGCGCTGGCGGCTTCTGGTATAGCGGCTCACCACCGGTCGAACCCTTCCCAATTCCCGCTGCCGGTTTCATGGTGAACGTATCGCGCGAAGATCGACGCCCGGCGCAGCGACGATTCTGCACTCGAATTTCTCGTTCCATGGTAAATACCCCGTTAATGCACGCTCAGATCGGGTAATATTTGCGATCGCATCCTCTCTGATCCGGGGGCGGAGGAGTGTCGGCTGCCTGGTTTGTAAATGGTTCATATATGAACTACTTCCCTTGGTAAGGCGGGTTCGACCGCCGCGGGAGAGGCGCGATGCCAGGCTACAAGGCTCCGGTCGAGGACACGCTTTTCCTCCTGCGCGACGTGCTCGGCTATGAGCGCCACGGGAACTTGCCGGGCTTTGCCGACGCTCCGCTCGATGTGGTCGAGGCGGTTCTCGCCGAGGCCGGCAAGCTCGCCGAGGAAGTCTTTCAACCGCTCAACCGCGTGGGCGACATCGAGGGGTGCGCCCGCCACGCGGATGGACGCGTAACGACCCCAAAAGGCTTCAAGGCAGCTTACGAGGCTTTTCGCGCGGGAGGTTGGATCGGCCTTTCGGCGCCTTCGGCCTATGGCGGGCAAGGCCTGCCGATGACCCTCACCTCGATCATGGGAGAGTACCTCTCCGCCGCAAATCTCGCGCTCGCGATGTATCCCGGTCTCACGCAAGGCGCGATCGCGGCGATCCTCGCGCACGGGTCGGACGAGCAGAAATCGACCTTTCTGCCGAAGATGATCGCGGGCGAATGGTCGGGCACGATGAATCTCACCGAGCCCCAATGCGGGACCGATCTCGGCCTCATCAGGACGCGGGCCGTTCCCGACGGCAACGGCTCTTATGCAATTTCCGGCACCAAGATTTTCATCTCGTCCGGCGAGCATGATCTCACCGAAAACATCATCCATCTCGTCCTCGCGCGCATCGAGGGCGCTCCGCAAGGCACGAAGGGCATTTCGCTTTTCATCGTGCCGAAGTTTCTCGTCGGGCCGGACGGCTCGCTCGGGAAGCCAAACGGCGTTTCCTGCGGCTCGATCGAGCACAAGATGGGCATTCACGGCAACGCCACCTGCGTCATGAACTATGATGGTGCGAAGGGCGTCCTCATCGGCGAGGAGAACCGCGGCCTCAACGCCATGTTCGTGATG